>DATIGZ010000080.1:0-24423 GCA_035481255.1 Sphingomonas sp.
GGCGCGCAGGGGGCGATGCTGGCGCCGACCGAGATTCTCGCGCGCCAGCATTTCGAGACGCTGCAACGGTTGTTCTCGGGTCTCGACGTCCGCATCGCGATCCTCACCGGGCGCGACAAGGGCCGGGCGCGTGAAGCGACGCTGATGGGGCTGCATGACGGCTCCATCGATATCCTGATCGGCACCCATGCGATCTTCCAGCAGGGGGTGGAGTATCGCGACCTCGGCCTCGTCGTGGTCGACGAGCAGCATCGTTTCGGCGTGGCCGAGCGGATGATGCTTCAGGCCAAGGCGAAGACCGCGCCGCACCTGCTGGTGATGACCGCGACGCCGATCCCGCGCACGCTGCAACTCGCGACGCATGGCGAGATGGACGTGAGCAAGCTCGACGAGATGCCGCCGGGCCGCCAGCCGATCGAAACCTCTGTCATCAGCGAGGAGCGGCTGGAGGAGATCGTCAACGGTCTTGCCCGGCATCTGTCGAACGGCGGGCAGGCCTATTGGGTGTGCCCGCTGGTCGAGGAGAGCGAGAAGATCGACCTTGCCGCCGCCGAGGAGCGGGCCGAGGCGCTGCGCTCGCGGTTCGGCGACCGGATCGGGCTGGTTCATGGCCGGATGAAGGGGCCGGAAAAGGACGCGGTGATGGCGCGCTTTGCCGCCGGCGACCTCGGCGTGCTGGTCGCGACGACGGTGATCGAGGTGGGGGTAGACGTGCCCAACGCCACGCTGATCGTGATCGAACATGCCGATCGCTTCGGCCTTGCCCAGCTCCACCAGCTGCGCGGGCGCGTCGGGCGCGGGGGCGGGCGATCGGTGTGCGTACTGCTGCGCGGGGGCACGTTGAGCGAGACCGCACGAGCGCGGCTGGCGCTGATGCGCGAGACCAATGACGGCTTTCGCATCGCCGAGGAGGATCTGCGGCTGCGCGGCGCGGGCGAGATGCTGGGCACGCGCCAGTCGGGCGAACAGACGTTCAGGCTGGCCCCGCCCGAGAAGTTCGCCGAGCTGATCGGCGCGGCCAACGCCGATGCGCGGCTGCTGGTCGATCGCGATGGCGGGCTGGACGGCGAGCGCGGGCAGGCGGCGCGGGTCGCGCTCTACCTGTTCGAGCGCGATGCGGCGGTGGGACTGCTGCGCGCGGGCTGAAGCCTGTTGCGAATCGATCGCATCCGTGACAGGGGCGGCATGCCTTCGTCGCGAAGGCCGTAAGCGTCTCACGTCAGGCAACGCATCCAACCCGGTGACCGGCCGGGAAACGGGGCTTTTCCCGGGATGCTGGCCGATGCCCTGAATGTGAGAAAACCATGTCGAGTAATTTTCGTCTTCGCCGCCTGCCTGCGCGTCATGCGGGGCTCGTATCGGCGCTGATCCTTTCGATCATGATGACCTTTGTCGTCTCTGCGATCGCCACGGCGAAGAGCCTGGGTCTTTCCAGCGACTTTCCCCGCGCCTGGATGGCGGCCTGGGGCTTGTCCTGGGTGGTCGCCTTTCCGGTGCTGTTGATGGTGCTGCCGGTCGTGCGGCGGATCGTCGGCGCGATCGTGGAGCGGCCGTCGGCCTGATCGCGGAAAAAGGATGGGCGGTGCGGGTTGAACGGTTCGCCGCGCCGCCTATCTGCCCGCGTAGATGGCCGCGCTCTTCCCAATCCTCATGACGATCCTTGCAGGCATCGGCGTAGCGATGCAGCCGCCGGTCAACGGCACGCTGGCGCGCAGCGGATCGGTGATCCTGGCGGCGTTGATCTCGTTCGGGGTCGGGACCGTGATCCTGCTCGGCATCTGGGCGACGCTCGACCGGACCTCTCCCACCACACTCAAGGACGTGCCTTGGTGGGCGTGGACCGGCGGCATCTACGGCGTGATCTTCGTTTCGACCTCCGCCTATGCCGCGCCGCGGCTGGGGCTCGCCTCGATGCTGACCATCGCCATTGCGGCGCAGCTGGCGGCGGCACTGGTGATCGACCATTTTGGACTGATCCGGCTGCCCGAGAATCCGGTGACGCCGATGAAGGCCTTTGGCGTGCTGCTGGTGCTTGCCGGGGTTGTTCTGGTCCGGAAGGGCTAGCCTACTTCTTCATCAGCTGAGCGATCAGCTCGTAATAATGGGCGAGGTCGATCGGGGTGTTGAAGCTCGCGCCGAGGCGGCCGCCGAGCGCCCAGCGCACCTCCGCCGCCACGGCGCCGATCGCGGGGAGCGTCACCCGCAGCGTATCGCCCTCGGCGAAGGGCTTTTCGCAGCGAGCCATCAGGCCATGGGGGGAGATGTTGACGATCAGCAGGGTCACCGGCTGATTGTCAGGGCCTAGGGTACGGGCACGGTAGTGGACTTCGTCGCGCTCACTCGTCCGGCGATCGTCCGCGGATGCCGGGGCGCCCGCGATGGATGAGAATTGGTACGTCACACGTCCATGCCCCGTGAGTCTCCACAACTCCTTGGAAGCAAAGGCTAAGCGCTGTTCGTAAACGGCCCGGCAACTCTCGTGGTTAGCGAAAGCCTATCAAGCCTGAACGATCAGCCCGTGTTTCTTCTGGCCGTAGCTGATCTTGTCGCCCGGTGTGACGATCACATCGAGGCCGGCGACCTTCTCGCCGTTCACGCGGATCGCGCCCTCTTCGATCTTGCGCTTCACTTCCTTGTTGGAGGCCGCGAAGCCGATACCGGTAAAGGCCTGGACGATGCCCATGCCCTCGGCCGGCACCGCCAGCGTCGGAAGGTCGCCGCCTGACGTCCCCTCTTCGAAGGTCTTGCGCGCCGTTTCCGCGGCCGCCCCCGCCGCCTCGCGGCCGCGGCACATGGCCGTCGCCTCGGTGGCGAGGATCTTCTTCGCCTCGTTGATCTCGGCGCCCTCAAGCCCTTCGAGGCGGGCGATCTCGTCCAGCGGCAGATCGGTGAACAGGCGCAGGAAGCGGCCGACATCGCGGTCGTCGGTGTTGCGCCAGAACTGCCAGTAATCGAACGCCGGCAGCTGATCTTCGTTCAGCCACACCGCGCCCGACATGGTCTTGCCCATCTTGCCGCCATCGGCGGTGGTGATGAGCGGGGTGGTGACGCCATAGACCTCGGTCCCGTCGACGCGGCGCGACAGCTCGATCCCGTTGACGATGTTGCCCCACTGATCCGAGCCGCCCATCTGCAGGCGGCACGCGGCGCGGCGCGACAGCTCCAGGAAGTCATAGCCCTGGAGGATCATGTAGTTGAATTCGAGGAACGACAGCGACTGTTCGCGGTCGAGCCGCAGCTTCACCGAGTCGAAGCTGAGCATGCGGTTGACCGAGAAATGCCGGCCGATGTCGCGCAGGAACGGAATGTATTCGAGTTTGTCGAGCCAGTCGGCATTGTCGACCATCACCGCGTCGGTGGGGCCGTCGCCAAAGGTCAGGAACTTCTCGAACACCGTCTTGATCGAGGCGACGTTGCTGGCGATGATCTCGTCGGTCATCAGCTTGCGCGCTTCGTCCTTGAAGCTCGGGTCGCCGATCTTGCCGGTGCCGCCGCCCATCAGGACGATCGGCTTGTGCCCGCTCTGCTGCATGCGGCGCAGCAACATGATCTGGACGAGGCTGCCGACATGGAGCGAGGGCGCGGTCGGGTCGAAGCCGATATAGCCGGGCACGATCTGCCGTTGCGCGAGTGCGTCGAGCGCAGTGGCGTCGGTGACCTGGTGGATGTACCCACGCTGGTCGAGCAGGCGAAGCAGATCGGACTTGTATTCGGTCATAGCGCGGCGCGGTTAGCAGGGTTGCGCGCGGTGCGCCATGGGGTGGCGCGACGGACCCGGGTTGACATAGTTGACACATTCGACGGGTTTCCGGCGGCGTCAGGAGAGGCGCGCCTGACAGATGCGCCCGAAACGCGCCGGGAAAGCGACACCGATGCGATACGCCGGCACCGGTTTCGCGCCAGCAATGCGCCCGCGACGCGACAGCCATGCGCCAGTCTGGCGGCATCGAAGCGGCGCCCACGCAGCAGGCGGACGGATACGGACGACGAGCGGGGCATCGCACGAGCCAAGCAGGCGAAATCCAATTAGGAAAGTTGTTTTTGGCGAGTTCGGTCCCGTAGCCGGGCTTCGACAAGCTCAGCCCAAACGGCCGTGGGATGGAAATGGCAAACGCTCCGTGCGCCCTGAGCTTGTCGAAGGGAATTGCGGCTTTGGCGGACCTCCGGTGGCATGCGTTGACGCGGGGCAGGGGCTTCGACAAGCTCAGCCCGAGCGGATCGGGGGAAGCCCAATCGGGGGGCGAGTTAGACAAGACCTCCGTTCGCCCTGAGCTTGTCGAAGGGCGTTGGGAGGGGGAAATGGCGTTTTACTGCTACATCCTGCGTTGCAGCGACGGCAGCTATTACACCGGTCACACCGAGAGCCTCGATGCTCGGCTTGCGCAACATGAGCGCGGAACATTTCCCGATTGCTATACCTATGTCCGAAGACCGGTGACGCTTGTCTGGTCGCAGGATTTTGGGTCGCGACATGAGGCTCTGGAAGCCGAGCGCCGGATCAAGGGATGGAGCAGGGCGAAGAAGGAGGCGCTGATTGCGGGGGATTGGGACGGTGTTTCCCTGATGGCGCGCAACTGGCAGGGCGGGGGTGGCCCTTCGACAAGCTCAGGGCGAACGGAGTGAGGGATGATGCGACTATGGTTCGATTGACGTGTCATCCGGAAACGCCAGCGCGGCGGTCCTTTTCCATCGATGTGGACGCCGCCATCTCCGAGTATCGCCAGCTGGTGCTTAGCTTCGAATTGCGGGGGGACATTGACGGGATCGTGGTCCCGCCGCCGGTACGATATGCCCAACGCAGCGACGGTCTGTGGCAGACGACGTGCTTCGAGGCTTTTGTCCGTGGTGATGATGACCGGTACGTGGAGGTAAATCTATCGCCATCCACGGCTTGGGCCGCGTACACGTTTGATATTTATCGCGGCGAGCCGAATCTTCCCACAGCCGATGCTCCGCCGATCGATGTCGATCGGGAAGCCGGTCTGCTGCGGCTCAGATCTTCCGTCGATCTTTCTGGCATCGATCTTTTGGATGGCCACGATGTCTGGCTGGCGAACCTCACCGCCGTGATCGAGGAGACGGACGGTACCAAATCCTATTGGGCGCTCAAACACCCGCCGGGAAAACCCGATTTCCATCATCCCGATTGCTTTGCGCTCGAACTCCCGGCAGCAAGCGCGCCATGAACTTCGGTATCGACCGGCTGCTCGCCGACCCCGCGCTTCTCGATCAACTCAAGGGCCGCCGCGTCGCGCTGCTCGCGCATCCGGCGTCGGTGACGGCCGACCTGACCCACAGCCTCGACGCGCTGGTCGCGGCGGGGGTGAATGTCTCGGCGGTGTTCGGGCCGCAGCATGGCGTGCGCGGCGACCTGCAAGATAACATGATGGAGTCGCCGGACTATACCGATCCCAGCTACGGGATGCCGGTGTTCAGCCTGTACGGCGAAGTGCGGCGGCCGACCGGCCAGTCGATGCACACGTTCGACCTGATTCTGATCGACCTGCAGGATCTGGGCTGCCGCATCTACACCTATGTCACGACCCTGCTCTACATGCTCGAGGCCGCTGCGCAGCACGGCAAGGAAGTATGGGTGCTCGACCGGCCCAATCCGGCGGGACGGCCGGTCGAGGGACTGACGCTGCTGCCCGGCTGGGAAAGCTTCGTCGGGGCGGGGCCGATGCCGATGCGGCACGGCATGACGCTGGGCGAGATGGGCGCGTGGTTCATCGACCAGTTCAAGCTGGATGTGCCCTATCGCGTGATCGAGATGGAGGGCTGGGCGCCCGACGCCGCGCCCGGTTTCGGCTGGCCGCCCGAGCGGGTGTGGATCAATCCCAGCCCCAACGCCGCCAACGTCAACATGGCGCGCGCCTATGCCGGCACGGTCATGCTGGAAGGGACGACCTTGTCCGAAGGCCGCGGGACGACGCGCGCGCTGGAGCTGTTCGGCGCGCCCGATATCGACGCCAAAGCGGTGATCGCCGAGATGCGGCGGATCGCGCCCGAATGGACCGTGGGATGCACGCTGCGCGATTTCTGGTTCCAGCCGACCTTCCACAAGCATGTCGGCGAGTTGTGCAGCGGCGTGTTCATCCATGCCGAGGGGGCCGGATACGATCATGCGGCCTTCCGGCCGTGGCGGTTGCAGGCGCTGGGGTTCAAGGCGATCCGGTCGCTCTGCCCCGACTATGCGCTGTGGCGCGATTTCCCGTATGAATATGAATTCGACAAGCTGGCGATCGACGTAATCAACGGCGGGCCGGGCCTGCGCGAATGGGTCGACGACGCCGCCGCGGTGCCGGGCGACCTCGATGCCCTGGCCGGTGCGGATGAGCGGGCATGGGAAGAGACCCGGCAGCGGTTTCTGCTGTACTGAGCATCCTTCCTGAAGACCGGTTGCACCGCCGTTTGCCCTGAGCTTGTCGAAGGGCGGCCTCTTTCGGCCGCTCGGGCAAGGGCTTCGACAAGCTCAGCCCGAACGGGGCGAGGTTGGTCGCGCGATCAATTTTGGGTCCTTCCTTCGTTTCCGAGATTGCCGTAACCGCAGGCATGATGTTGGCGGGGCTGATTTTCGCGACCGAGGACGCAGGCGACAAGCCCGGGACGCTGGCGGCGACGTTGCCGTTCGGCGGGATGACGCTGCTCGAATATCAGGCACGGCTGCTGGTCGGCGCCGGGGCGGGGCAAATTCTGGTCGCGGTGACGCGCGTGACGCCGGCGCTGCTGGGCGCGGTCAGCCGAGCCGCGAAGCGCGGCGTTCCGGTCGATATCGTACGATCGGCGGCGGAAGCGTCGACCAAGGCGCACCCGCTGGCGAGCATCGTCGTGCTCGCCGATGGCCTTGTCACAACCGACGACGTGGTCGACCGCATGGCGGGCGAGGGCAAGGACGCGATCCTCGTCACGCAGGAACCGGCGGCATCGCTCGAACGGGTCGATGCGCGCAATTGCTGGGCCGGCGTGGCGCGTATCCCGGTGCAGCGGATCACGGATATCGCGGCTTTCCCGCCCGATTATGACTTCCAGTCCACGCTGCTGCGCGCGATCGTGCAGGCGGGAGCCGAGCAGGTGCCTCTGCCCGCGAGCGCCGTGCGATCGGGGCATGGCGTCGAGCGCGACGGCGGGGCGCTCGCCTCACGCAGCAACGCCGTCCTTGCGGCGCTGACCGAACGGCGGACAAGCTGGGCCGACCGGCACGTCTTCACCCGCATCGCACGGCTGGCGCTGCCCAAGGTGGTCGAGAAGGCGGTGCCCGGATGGGTGCTGATGGCGGGTGGCATGGCGCTGGGCGCGGGCGCGGCGGCGCTGATCGGGCTGGGCTGGACCTGGGGAGCGGTCGTCGCGCTGCCCGGGGTGGCGGCGCTGGCGACCGGCGCGGCACTGTCGGCGCTGCGCGGCGAGGAAAAGCGCGCGGCGGCGCAGGAACATCTGATCGGCGTGATCGCCGCGGTGGTCATCCTGGCGCTCGGCGTCAACGAGACACGGGTGGATGCGACGCTCGACGGACTGATTCTTGCCCTTACCGGCATTGCGGCGGCGCTGATCGGCGAGCGGACGCAGGCGCGAATCAAGCGTTGGTGGGGCAGCCCGGCGGGCTATCTGCTGCTCGTCACCCCGTTTGCGGTCGCGGATCGGGTGAGCTGGGGGCTGGCGGCGGTGACGATTTATGCGTTCGTGTCGCTTGCCGCGGCGGTTGAGAGTCGACGGGAAAAGCCTTAGCTCTGTCTTAACCGCAGTTCCTTTAAGTCCGGGACCATGTCCAAGCCGATCGGCGACATGCGTAAAGGTGCCCAAGACGGCGCACAGGCGTTGCTCGCGCGTACCGCGGCAGCGGACGCGGTCGCGCATCGTGCGCTGAACGCGTCGATCGCGGACTTCGCGCTTTGTGATGATGACCGGCTCGACGAGCGCACGCGCGCCGCGTTGGCGCGGCTGCTGCGCGCGCTGATCGCAACCGTCGAAGGCGAGGTCGGCGGCCATGCCGCGCGGCTGCTGCGCGCGCAGGGCGAGACCGCGCTGGCCGATATGCTGGAGGCGCGAGACGGAGTCGCCGATACGCTCCACGCCGCGGGACTGCTGCGCGATCCGGCATTGATGGGTGAGTTGATCGCACGCGTGCGGCAGGATCTGCTGGCGGGCGGGATGGCCGCGCAGGCGCAGGACGAACCCGAGCGCGCGAGCCTGCTCAACCGGTTGGCGCTGCACCCCGACCGGCTGCTCGCGCAGAGCGCGGCGGCGGTGCTGGTGAGCGAGAGCCGCCGGCGCAGCGTGCCCGACAGCGGACCGCTGGCGCAGAGCGATCTGCCCGCGGAACTGCATCACCGGCTGGTCTGGCAGGTCGCGGCGGCGCTGCGGACCGGGGTAGCGGGGGTCGCCCCCGCGCTCGACCATGCGCTGGCCGAAGCGGCGCAGCGCAGTCTGGCCGCGCATGACGAGGGCGACCGGCTGGAAGCGGCGGCGATGCGGCTGGCGGCGGCGATCGATGCTCGGCCCGACGAATTGCCCGAGCTGATGGCCGAGGCGCTGGGCGACCGGCGCGTCGCGCTGTTCGCGGCGCTGCTGGCGCATGCGCTGCGAATCGACTTCGACGGCGCGCGCGCGATGACCTTCGACGCGGCGAGCGGGCGGCTGTGGGTGGCGTTGCGGGCGCTCGACTTCAACCGCGCGGCGGTGGCGACGATCGGCGTGGCGCTGAGCGAGGCCGATCCGCGCCGGAACGTCGAGGCGTTCGCGGATCAGCTCGATTCGATCATGGCGGTCGATGCCGGGGACGCGCGCGGGGCGATCGCGTCGCTGAGCCTGCCGGCTGATTATCGCGCGGCGCTGCTGGCATTGCAGGGACGGGGGCGATGAACGCGTTCGAACCGAACCTGCCGATCGCGATGGGCCGAATCGGCCCCGACGGGCGGCTGGTGCATGCCGAGGCGCGGCTGGCCGACCTCAACGCGCGGGCGGGGGGCAAGGTAGGCGCGCCGCTGGCGGTGCCGCCGATCGCATCGATCGTGCGGCTGGCGCAGCGGCTGGGCGTCGCGATCTCGCGCGCGGTGGTCGCCG
The DNA here is from genome assembly GCA_035481255.1 of Sphingomonas sp. GTDB lineage: Bacteria > Pseudomonadota > Alphaproteobacteria > Sphingomonadales > Sphingomonadaceae > Sphingomonas. The sequence continues at coordinate 9,058 of DATIGZ010000080.1, forward strand.
CGGATGGCGAGGACGATCTTGACCTGTGGGTCCGCGCCGAGCCGGATGCCGAGGGGGTGCGGCTGGAAGTCAGCGGCTGGCGCCCGCGCGCGGCGTGGCAGGCGCCCGAGGGCGACGCGCTGCGCGAGAATGATTTCCTCTACGCCGAGGCCGACTGGGTGTGGGAGACCGACGCGGCGATGCGGATCACGCATCTGGCCGCGGAGGCGGGGATCGAGCATGGCTTCGACGCGGCGGCGATGCTGGGCCAGCCGCTGACACTGCTGTTCGCGTTCGAAGCCGATGACGAGGGCGCGCTGCCGATCCTGACCGCCGCCGCCGAGCAGACGCGGTTCGACGGGCAGGTCGCCGAGTTGCGCGGCACCGGCCAGCGGGTGCGCATTTCGGCGAGTCCGCGAGTCGACGCGCTGGGGCGCTTCGTGGGCTTTAGCGGCGCGTCGGTGATGGTCGATCCGGCGGAGGAAGCCGCTCCGGCCACGCGCGCGGCCGATCCGGAATTCACCAGCGAGTTCGGCCAGCGGCTCGAGCGGGCGCTGCGCACGCCACTGGCGCGGATCATCGCCAATGCCGACAGCATCAGCGCGAAGCTGGATGGGCCGCTGCGCGACGACTATGCCGAATACGCCACCGATATCTCGAATGCCGGGCGGCATTTGTTGTCGCTGGTCGAGGATCTGGCCGACCTGAGCGCGATCGAGCGCGAGGACTTCACCGTCGAGATCGAGCCGATCGACCTTGCCGATATCGCGCGCCGCGCGGCGGGGCTGCTGGCGGTGCGCGCGAGCGAGGCGGATGTGCGGATCGAGAAGCCGCACTCCGACGAGGCGATGCCCGTGACCGGCGAGTTCCGCCGGGTTCTGCAGATCATGGTCAATCTGATCGGCAACGCGGTGCGCTATTCGCCGCCGGGCGGCTGGGTCTGGGTCCAGGTTCAGCGCGAGGGACCGCTGGGCTGCGTGATCGTGGCCGATCAGGGCAAGGGCATCGCGGCGGAGGATCAGGCGAAGATCTTCGAGAAGTTCGGCCGGGTCGATCCGGGCGAGCCGGGTGGCAGCGGGCTTGGCCTGTACATCGCACGGCGGCTGGCGCGGGCGATGGGCGGGGACATCATGGTCGACAGCGCCCCGGATGAGGGCGCGCGCTTCATACTGACGCTGCCACACCGCGCCGACTGAGCGGTTTCGGGGCGTCCGCGGTGCTGCTATCCGTTGCCGCATGAGCAAGGGACGCGAGACGATCGAGGCGCTGCGGGAATGGGGGCTGGCCTTTCCCGGTGCGCATATCAAGGCGCCATGGCCCGAACATGCGGACCTGGCGGTCAACGACAAGACCTTCGCCTATCTCTCTACCGGCGACACGTTCCAGATGTCGGCGAAGCTGCGTTACACCAGCGAAGCCGCGCTGGAGCTGCCCTATGCCGCTCCTGCCGCCTATGGCTTGGGCAAGAGCGGCTGGGTGACGTTCACCCCCGCGGACGATGCGATCCCCGATCTCGCGCAACTCAAGGACTGGATCGAGGAAAGCTATCGCGCGCAGGCGCCCAAGAAGCTGGTCAGGGAACTCGACGCGCGCGCCTGATCCTTGGGGCCTGATCAGCGCGCGAGCATCCACACCGCCATCGCGATCATCATCAGATTCTCGGTCAGCGAGATGAAGCCGAGCGGCACGTTGCTGTCGCCGCCCATGCACGCGCATTTGAGCTCGCGCTTGTCGATATAGACCGCCTTGAACACCGACACCGCGCCGATGCCGCCGACGGTGAGCGCAAGCGGGACCGAGAGCCAGTGGAGCGCGTTGGCGGTCATCAGCACGCCCGCCGCACCCTCGGCGAAGGGATAGATATAGGCATAGGGCACCCAGCGCCGCGCGAGCAGGTCGTAGTTCAGGAACATGGTCGAGAAGCTCTCGATATCGCGCAGCTTGAGCAGGGCGAGCACGACCATGCTGAACGAGATGAACCATTCCCCGGCATGGAGCGTGAAGGGCGAGCCGAAGGCGGCGTTGCTCGCGGCGAGCGCCATCAGCGCGGTCATCGCGAAGAGCGCGATCACCGGCGTGTAGCTGGTCGCGCCCTTGACCGGCACACGCAGACCGAAGTGGCGGCGCAGATCGTCATACCCGCCGATCCGCTTGCCATCGATGAACGTCTGGGGCGTGGTCTGGACCCCGTGCTCCGCCTTGAAGGCGTCGGTCTCCTCACGCGTGCGCAGCCAGTAATCATGGACGCCGTAGCCGCGCCGCTCAAGCAGCGCCTTGGCCTTGATGCCATAGGGGCAGGTATGGCCGGGCATCACCATGCGATGCAGGTTTGCGACGGGGCGGGAGGACATGTGTGGGCTCCTTGCGACTCTGTGAACCCCGCCTAGATAGGGTCCGTACCATAGTACGGAGTCAAGGGATGCCCGACATGACGATCGGCGCGCTGGCCAAGGCCGGTGGCGTGGGGGTGGAGACGGTGCGCTATTACCAGCGTCGCGGGTTGCTGGCGGAGCCGCCGCGGGCGGGAGGCGCGCGGCGCTATGACGGGCAGGATGCGCGCAGACTGCGCTTCATCCGCGCGGCGCAGGAAGCGGGGTTCACGCTGACCGAGATCGCCGAGCTGCTGGATCTGGATGCGGGCGAGGACCGCGCGCGGGCGCGCGAGCTGGCGGCGGCGCGGATCGCGGCGATCGACGCACAAGTGGCGAAGCTGACCGCGGCGCGCGCGGCGCTGGAAGGGCTGGCGAAGCGTTGTGCGGCGGGGGAGGGGCAGGGGTGCCCGATCCTGGGGGCGTTCGAGGTGCCCTAGACCGCCGCCGCCGCGTGACCGTGCAGGATGCGGAGCGCGCGCGCGAGCTGATCGTCGTCGGCAAGACCGCCGAGCGACACCCGGACGGCATTGACCCGGGCATCGCCCGCGCCGAAGCGATCCGCCGGCATCACGGAGAGGCCGGTCGGACGCATCGCATCGGCGAGATCGTTGGGCGCGACGGCATCCGGCAGCCGCAGCCAGAGATGGTAGCCCTGCGGATGGGCGGTGAAGTCCAGTCCCCGGAGCAGGTCCGCCGCCAGCGTCTGCCGCCGGGCGGCCTCGGCGCGCATCGCCGCGATCAGGCGGGTGGCGGTGCCGTCGCCGATCCAGCGGGTGAGCATCGCGGCATTGAGCGGCGGAGCCATCACCGCGGTCTGGTGGACATGGGCCGCCAGCTGGAGCGCCGCCGCGACATGCGGCGCGCGCAGATAGGCGACGCGCAGCGCGGGCGAGATGATCTTCGACGCGCTGGCGATGTACCAGCTGCGGTCCGGGGCATGGGCCGCGACCGGAGCGAGCGGCATGGCGGCGAGCGGGCCGTAGGCGTCGTCCTCGATCACCTGAAGATCATGACGGACCGCAGCCGCGGCGATTTCGCGCCGGGCGGTCTGATCCAGCGTTTCGGCGGTGGGGTTGTCGTTGGTGGGGACGAGATAGATCGCGCGGACCCGCGGATCGGCGGCGCAGGCGGCGGCGATCGACGCGGCGTCGAGGACGTCCAGCCCGATGAGGCGGATGCCGAGCCGCTGGGCGATCGCGCGGAATCCCGAATAGACGAAGCGGCGGCAAAGGACCGCCTCCCCCGGACGCAGCGCGACGCCGAGGATCGCGTGCAGCGCGTTCTGGCCGCCCGCGGTCAGGATGAGCTGATCGGGTTCGGCGGGCAGGCCCGCCGCGGCGAGGAAGCGAACCCCGGCGGCGCGGTCCTCCGCATTGCCGCCCATAGCCTGATATTGGAGGCGAAGGGGTGAGGCATCGAGCAGCAGCGCGCTCACGGTATCGGCGATGGTTCGTGCGAGCAGCCCGCCGGGAAGTTCAGGGGGCAGGTTCATCCCGGTATCGACTCGGGCGAGATCGGCGATCTCAACCCGCTGCGGCGCACGCACGAAACTGCCCGCGCGGCCGCGCGCCTCGATCAGCCCGCGGCGGCGGGCGGCGTCATAGGCACGGGTGACGGTGGTGAGATCGACCCCCAGCCGCTCGGCGAGGTCGCGCTGGGGCGGAAGGCGTGTGCCGCCCGGCAGCGAACCATTGTCGATCGCGTCGCCCAGCGCATCGGCGATGACGGTGTATTTCGCGCCCGCGATCCGGTCCAGGTTCGGAAGCCAGTCGTCAGCCATTGGGCGGCGTATCGCGCGAATCCGCTTCGGCGTGCAACTTGGCCCAGAGCTTGGCGGTGCCGGCCTCCTGCGCGTTGTTGAGATATTGCGAGGCGACCAGCCAGCCCTTGATCGGACGCAGCGCCAGCACGCATCCGGCCACCATCACAGGGATGGTGGTGAAGAGATGGACCCAGAAGGGCGGATCGAACGCCACCTGGAACCACACGCCGAAGAAGGTCAGCGGGAAGGCGACGAAGCAGAGCGAGAAGAAGGCGGGGCCGTCGTCGGGCGAGGCGAAGCGATAGTCGAGATCGCACGACGGGCACTTCCTGGTGATCTTGAGCCAGCCTGCGAACATCGTCGGCGCGCCGCAGCGGACGCACAGCCCCTTCCAGCCCGTCCTGAGGATCCAGTTCAGCTTGTCCTGCCGCTCTTCGGGTTGCATTGTATGGCCTCAATACAGAATATTGTATCCATACAATAAGCAGCTCTACGCGGTTTTGCAAGACGGATGGCCTCGAGCGCCTATCGCGCCACCTGTGCAATCCCGTTAGAGGCTCGGCATCAGCGAAAGGACGAGCCATGGAACCGATCACGCTTCCCCCTGCATTCGACCCGGGCGGAGTCGCCGTCGTCACCGGCGGCGCCGGCGGGATCGGCTTTGCCATCGCCGCCAGGTTCGCGGCGATGGGGCTGAAGGTCGTGATCGCCGATCTGCCGGGTGAGCCGCTCGAAGCGGCGGGACGTGAGCTCGCCAAGGGCGGCGAGGTCGCCGCGATCGCGGCGGACGTGTCGAGCGATGCCGATATCGCCCGCCTGCGCGACGCGGTGCACCAGCGCCATGGCCCGGTCGCGGTCCTGATCAACAATGCGGCGATCGGCGGCAATCCGGGCAAGCCCTGGGAGAATCCGAGCGGATGGGAGCAATTGCTCCGCATCAACCTGATGGGGGTGATCGGCGTGGCGCAGGCGTTCGTCCCGGCGATGGTGGCGGGCGACAGGCCCGGTGTGATCGTCAACACCGGATCCAAACAGGGGATCACCAGCCCGCCGGGCAACGCCGCCTACAACCTCTCCAAGGCGGGGGTGCGCAGCTACACCGAGTCGCTTGCGCATGCGCTGCGCGAGGAGACGGCCGGACGGATTGCCGCGCATCTGCTGATCCCGGGGTTCACCCATACCGGGATGACCGGCAGCGGCGAGAAGCCGGCCGGTGCATGGACCGCCGATCAGGTGGCGGGGTTCATGCTGGAGAGCATCGCGCGCGGCGATTTTTACATCCTGTGCCCCGACAACGACGTCGATCGCGCGACCGACGAGAAGCGCATGCGCTGGGCGATGGATGACATCATTGCGAACCGGCCCGCGCTGTCGCGCTGGCACCCCGACTACAAGGACGCATTTGCGCGCTATATGGCGGAGTAACCCGCGCAGGAGGTGAGATGACGAAGCACCGCATCTACACGATGAGCGTCGCGAGCGTGTATCCGCACTATATCGCCAAGGCGGAGAAGAAGGGGCGGACCCGCGCGGAGGTCGATGAGATCCTGCGCTGGCTGACCGGGTACAGCGATGCGCAGCTACAAGCGCATCTGGAGCGAAAGACCAATTTCGAGGATTTCTTCGCTCAGGCCCCGGCGCTCAACCCGGCGCGCTCGCTGATTACCGGCGTGATCTGTGGCGTGCGGATCGAGGAGATCGAGGACCCGCTGATGCGCGAGCTGCGCTATCTCGACAAGCTGATCGACGAACTGGCCAAGGGGCGGCCGATGGGGAAGATATTGCGGGGGTAGGTGGGGCTATAGCGTCGGCAAATAGATCGATTGAGGAACATCACCGCCCGGGTCAACAATCAGATGCTCTCCGCCACGCATCATGGAAAGAAGCAGGTCGGAGTTCATGAACACTCCGTTGCCTTCGAAACTGCTGCCCTTGATCTGACTTTTGAATCGTTCTTCACTGGTAAATACGGGGATGAACGACTCATTATCGCGGATAAAATCTTGGATTGTGATGCTGTGAGACTGTTCATCGTGCCAGGACGCGATGACGATCACTTCATTAGGAAGCGACGATCGGGCCGCTTGAAACGCGACCGGAACCTGAAAGGGCGCAGCGCCTTCTGATTGTCCCATAGGCACATTCTAGGCGGCGATTATCCCCTTGACACACGTTCGGAGTTCTGCCATTAAACTCGCATGAGCAAGCGCAGTCCTTCCGCATCGCCCGAACTTAGCGTCCGCCAGTTCTTCGCGCGCTTCCCCGACGATCAAGCCTGCCTTGAGCACATCATGAAGGTTCGCTTCGGGGGCCTGAAAATGTTCTGCCCGGATTGCGGGATCGAGGGCGAATTCCACAAGCTGCGCGAGCGCCGCGTCTATGCCTGCCCGCACTGCCTGTTCCAGATTGCGCCCACTGCGAAAACCATTCTACATGATACCCGCACGCCGCTGGTTAGCTGGTTCTATGCGATGTATCTGTTCGCGACGACGCGTCACGGCGTCAGCGGGAAAGAGCTTCAGCGCCAGCTCGGCGTCACCTATAAGACCGCCTATCGCATTGGCATGCAGATCAGGAAACTGATGGGCGCCGCCGATTTCGACGGCCTGCTGTCGGGCCATATCCAAGCTGATGAAGCCTATGTCGGCGGACGCCGTTCGGGCGGTAAGCGGGGCCGTGGCGCTCCCGGCAAGACCATTGTAATGGGTATGAAGCAGGAAGGCGGCCCGCTCGTCGCCAAAGTCATTCCCGATGTGAAGAAGCCGACCCTGCGCGCTGTCGTGAACGAGAACGTCGAGAAGGGTTCGATCGTCTCGACCGATGAACTGATGAGCTACGGCTTACTCGAAGGCGACGGGTACGTGCACGGCGCGGTCAAGCACGCCGCCAAGGAGTGGACGCACTACGATTATCGGCAAGGCGTTACGCACTCGACGAACCACGTGGAAGGCTTCTGGCGGCTGTTCAAGGCTTCGGTTCGCTCAACTCACATCCAGATCAGCGGCAAGCACATGGAACGCTATTTGGGGGAGTTCACTTTCCGCCAGAACCATCGCGAGCGGGTGAACGCGATGTTTGATCTGATGGTGGGGGCGCTATGACGCGCGCCGCTATCGCTTCGAACCGTTCCGGATCGGCGGGGCCGATGCTATCGGCTTCGGCCTGCCGGATGAAGGGTTCCAAATCCCCGGCGGCTATGGCTTCAGCTAACGTCACACGTGCCACTGGCAAATGCCCTCTCGTCATGATCGAGTGGGAGGACAGCGCCCAACCCATCCCGGCTTGGTCTCACCTATCATCTTTTGAAGCTCCAGGCATCATACTGTGCGCATCGGTGGGTTGGTTGATCCGCGATGACGACGAGATGAAGGCACTCGCCCCCAACATGGGCGCAATCAACGACGAAAACAGCGTGCAGGTTTCCGGAGTGATCCAGATTCCCACACGCTGCGTCGTCAATGTTACTCGGCTACGAGAGCCGAGGCTTACTTGCGCTTAGGCGCTTGCCCGCGCGTTTGGTCCTGCCCCAAGGCCGATGCAGCCAAGGTGCGGGATTGAGCGGCGGTCGGCTTCGTAGCGCCCGAGAGGACGCGGGAAGCCAGCGAAGAGACCTTCGGAGAGGTCTGACGTGGTGGTGGTGATTTAGCCAATTTGGCCTCCTAAGTTGACGGATTCGTCATACATGCGTAGGAGTATGGCCCTGTCCGGCTCGCGCGGGACAGAGCTTGCCGGTCCAACCGGCTAGCTACTTATTAACGCCGTCACGCTTGCACCTACCTTTCTGATCATGGGGGGTTCGGGGTTGATGGTTAGACCGGATTGCCGTCCGGTCGGGCTTCTGGGGCACCTTCGGGTGCCCCATTCTCGTTGGCCCTAGAAGGGCACATCATCTTCGAAATCCTCTGCGAATGGGTTCCGCTGACCAGTCATAGCAGCCTGCCGACCGGGGGCGTTGTCAGCGTTCTCAGCAACTAGCCTGCTTAGCTCGGCCCGCCTGCGTTCTGTCTCAGCGGCGTGATGCTCAGCAGTGAACCAAGTGTCGCCATCCAACACAAGCTCGCCATCGTCCTTCAAGCGGCTAAGCTGAGGAGAGAGGCTGGTCCGCTCAATTTCCCGGCTATACTTCTTCTTGATAGCGTCGAGGATGCCGCTGGAATTAAGTCCGCCGGGCATGCCCGACAGTACATCGCGGGCCATTTCCTTGATTGTCAGTGTTGCCACCCCAACGGTGGGCGCATCGGTCGGACCCTCAAGCGCCGCTTTCGCGATCTGAAGCTCGCGCAGCTCTGCTTTCAGGGCCTTTTGCTGATCCCTGATTTCCGTCTCGCGCTGGGCGATGAAGTCGCGGAGTGTTGTCGCCATACCCCCGCATAGCCGTTGTCGAATTCTGGCGCAAGCCAGACTCGGCCATTCCGACAGAATACGGATTTCAGACTTCACCTTGCACGGTGGCGGTGTTCCCCATCTGAGCCGAATTCCGGCTCAGTCCGCTAAGACTGTTCAGGGTGGGTCAAAGGGATAATTGCCTTCTAGGCGACCCGATGAACACCCGCAATTGGACGTAAGCGGTCGCCGTGGTTTTCGTCATCCCGGCCTTGTGCCGGGATCCACCGGGGGGCGGGGCATGGGCAGGAGGCTCCGTCGCATCGCGTGCGGCTCCGTGGATCCCGGCACGAGGCCGGGATGACGGTTTTGCCGGTTCCTGGCTGGCGAGCCCAACGAAAAAGCCCGCCGGATCGCTCCGGCGGGCCTTTTGCTTGTCCTGCTTGCCGATCAGCGCTTGTCGACGGAGACGTAGTCGCGCTCGGTCGGACCGGTATAGAGCTGGCGCGGGCGGCCGATCTTCTGGTCGGGATCGCTGATCATTTCGTTCCACTGCGCGACCCAGCCGACGGTGCGGGCAAGCGCGAAGAGGACGGTGAACATCGTGGTCGGGAAACCGATCGCCGACAGGATCACACCCGAGTAGAAATCGACGTTCGGGAACAGCTTCTTCTCGACGAAATAATCGTCCTTGAGCGCCATTTCCTCGAGCTGGAGCGCAACGTCGAACAGCGGATCGGTGACGTTGAGCGCGCCGAGCACTTCGCGCACGGTCTTCTGCATCACCGTCGCGCGCGGATCGTAGTTCTTGTAGACGCGGTGGCCGAAGCCCATCAGGCGGAACGGGTCGTTCTTGTCCTTGGCGCGGGCGATGTACTCCGGGATGCGCTCAGGACGGCCGATCTCGCGCAGCATGTTGAGCGCGGCTTCGTTGGCGCCGCCATGCGCCGGACCCCACAGGCAGGCGATACCCGCGGCGATGCACGCGAACGGGTTGGCGCCCGACGAACCGGCGAGACGCACGGTCGAGGTCGAGGCGTTCTGCTCATGATCGGCGTGGAGGATGAAGATGCGGTCGAGCGCGCGCTCGACCACCGGGTTGACCTCATATTCCTCGGCCGGAACGCCGAAGGTCATGCGCAGGAAGTTGCCGGTGTAGGACAGGTTGTTGTCCGGGTAGAGGAACGGCTGTCCGACGCTGTACTTGTACGCCATCGCCGCGATCGTCGGCATCTTGGCGATCAGCCGGTGGCTGGCGACCATGCGCTGATACGGATCCGAGATGTCGGTCGAGTCGTGATAGAAGGCCGAAAGCGCGCCGACCACGCCGCACATCACCGCCATCGGATGCGCGTCGCGGCGGAAGCCGCGGTAGAAGGTGGCGAGCTGCTCGTGCAGCATCGTGTGGCGAGTGATGGTGTTGGTGAACTTGTCCAGCTCACCCTTGTTGGGAAGCTCGCCGTTGAGCAGGAGGTAGGCGACCTCCATGAAGTTCGAATGCTCGGCGAGCTGGCCGATCGGATAGCCGCGATGCAGCAGCGTGCCTTCGTCGCCGTCGATATAGGTCAGGCCCGATTCGCACGACGCGGTCGAGGTGAAGCCGGGGTCGTAGGTGAACTGGCCGCTTTGCGCGTAGAATTTGCGGATATCGACGACTTCAGGACCGACGCTGCCCTGTCGAACCGGATAATCTTTGCCGGCGATATTGAGGGTGGAGTCGGTCATAAGTCTCGTCCTTTCGTCTCAGCTTCCCGAGGGAGCTGCCATTTGATCGGCAATCCGGCCCAGGCTTTCCTCCCGCCCCAGAAGGACGAGGACATCGAAGATGCCGGGAGAGGTGCGCCGGCCCGTAAGCGCGGCACGGAGCGGCTGTGCGGCCGCGCCCAGTTTCACTCCCCCCGACTCCGCCACCTGGCGTACCGCCGTTTCGAGCGCTTCCGTATTCCAGTCCGCGACCGCGTCAAGCGCCGTGTGAAGGGAATGAAGGATAGCTTTCGCGTCGTCCCCTAGCAGAGCTTGTGCGTCTGCGTCCATTTCAAGGGGGCGAGTGCGAAACAGAAAGGCCGCTCCGTCCGCGATTTCAAGGAGATTCGCGGCGCGCGGCTTCAGTGCGTGCATGCTGCGTTGCAGAAGTTCGATCTGCTGCGGCGACGCTTCAAACGGCAAAAACGGTGCCGCGAGCGCCGCGAGTCGCGCATCGTCCGCGGCGCGGATGTAGTGGCCGTTGAGACTGTCGAGCTTCTTGAGATCGAAGCGCGAGGGCGACTTGCCGACGCCCGACAGGTCGAACCATTCGGTCGCCTGCTCGCGGTTGATGATCTCATCGTCGCCATGGCCCCAGCCGAGGCGGAGCAGGTGATTGAACAGCGCTTCGGGCAGCACGCCCAGCTCGTCGCGATACGCGTCGACACCGAGCGCGCCGTGGCGCTTGGAGAGCTTCGCGCCGTCCGCGCCGTGGATCAGCGGGATATGGGCGTAGACGGGCTCCGGCCAGTCCATCGCATGGATGATCAGCAGCTGGCGGAAGGCGTTGTTCAGGTGATCGTCGCCGCGGATGACATGAGTGACGCCCATGTCCTGATCGTCGACCACCACCGCGAGCATATAGGTGGGCGTACCGTCCGAACGGAGCAGGATCATGTCGTCCAGCTCGGCGTTCTGGACAGTCACCTCGCCCTGCACCGCGTCGCGGATCGTCGTCGCGCCCTCACGCGGGGCACGGATACGGACGACGTGCGGCTGATCGAGCGGACCGTCGGTGCGGTCGCGCCACGGGCTGCGGATGCGATAGGGCTTCTTCGCCGCCTGTGCTTCCTCGCGCTGCGCGGCGATCTCCTCCTGGCTCATCCAGCAGCGATAGGCATGGCCCGATTCGAGCATGGCATGCGCGACCTGAGCGTGGCGTTCGGCGCGGGCGAACTGGTAGACCTCGTCGCCGTCCCAATCGATGCCGAGCCAGCGCATCCCGTCCAGGATCGCCTCGATCGCCGCGTCGGTCGAGCGGGCGCGGTCGGTATCCTCGATACGCAGCAGGAACTTGCCGCCGTGATGGTGCGCGAAGAGCCAGTTGAACAGCGCGGTGCGTGCGCCGCCGATATGCAGAAACCCCGTCGGTGACGGGGCGAAACGCGTGACGATTTGCGTACCCGCGGCGGGTTCGGATGTTGCGCCCAAGCGCGCTTGCTCCCAAGACATGTGATCGATGGCCAGTTCAGCCGCGAGCGCCCCTAGCACGGGGTTTCGCCTGCTTCAAATCGCGGGCGGCTGGCGGCCCGGCGAACGACTCGAACGCTGGCTGGAGGCCGAGCGCGGGCAGATCGTACTGTGGATTCCGGTGATGCTCGGCACGGGAATCGCGGCGTGGTTCGCGCTGCCCGATGCCGCGCGGTGGGGTGCGGTGGTGCTGGGCGGGCTGGCGGCGGCGGCCGCCGGGCTGGCGCTGGGCCGAGGGGGCCGCGCCGCGCGTTGCGTGGCGGTGGCCGGGCTGCTGGTGGCGGCCGGCTGTGCGCTGGTGTGGTGGCGCGCCGAGCGGGTGGCGGCACCCGTGCTGGCGCGGCCCGCGATCGTCGCCTTTCAGGGCAAGGTGGAGCGGGTGGAGCCGCTGCCGGCGCGCGGCATGCTGCGCGTCCGGATCGCGCCCGACGCGGGCGCGGGATTGCCCCCGACGGTGCGCGTGAACCTCGACCGGAAGGATGTGCCTGCGGGGCTGACACGAGGCGCGGTGGTGAAGTTGCGCGCGCGACTCATGCCGCCCGCGCCACCGGCGGTACCCGGCGCTTATGACTTCGAGCGGGTGGCGTGGTTCGACGGGCTGGGCGCGAGCGGGCGGGGCTTTGCGCCGATCGCGATCATCGCGCCGGGCGAGGCGAAAAGCGGGCTGCGCGAGCGGCTGACGGCGCATGTCCAGAGCCGGGTCGAGGGAAGCGCCGGCGGGATCGCGGCATCGCTGGTGACCGGAGACCGCGGCGCGATCTCCGAGGAGGATGGCGAGGCGTTGCGGCGTTCCGGGCTGGCGCACCTGCTGTCGGTGAGCGGGCTGCACGTCACCGCCGTGGTCGGCGCGACGATGCTGCTGGTGCTGAGGCTGCTCGCGCTCAGCCCCGCGCTGGCGCTGCGCTGGCCGTTGCCGGTGGTCGCGGCGGGCGCCGCGGGGGTGGCCGCGGTGGGCTATACGTTGCTGACCGGAGCGGAGGTGCCGACGGTGCGGTCGTGCATCGCGGCGCTGATGGTGCTGGCGGCGATGATGCTGGGGCGTGAGGCGATCACGTTGCGGCTGGTGGCATTCGGCGCGCTGGTCGTGCTGATCTTATGGCCAGAGGCGCTGATGGGGCCGAGCTTTCAGATGAGCTTCGCCGCGGTGACCGCGATCGTGGCGCTGCATGAAAGCAAGCGCGTGCGCGGCTGGTTCGAGCGGCGCGAGGAGGGCTGGGGGTGGCGGTTCGCGCGGGGCGTGGGGTCGCTGTTGCTGACGGGGCTGGTCGTTGAGATCGCGCTGACGCCGATCGCGTTGTTTCATTTCCACAAGTCCGGCGTCTACGGCGCGCTCGCGAACATCGTGGCGATCCCGCTTACCACCTTCCTCATCATGCCGCTTGAGGCGGCGGCGCTGCTCCTTGACGTGGCCGGGCTGGGCGCGCCGGTGTGGTGGCTGGCGAGCAAGGCGCTGGGCCTGTTGCTGTGGATCGCCCATGCCGCGGCGAACGCGCCGGGCGCGCTGGCGATGCTGCCGGGGATGCCGGGTGGGGCCTACGCGCTGATGGTGGCCGGCGGGCTGTGGTTCGCGCTGTGGAAGACGCGGGTGCGGCTGGCGGGGCTGGTTCCGGCGGTGGCGGGCGCGGTCTGGGTGTTGATGACACCGATGCCCGATCTGGTGGTGACGGGTGACGGGCGGCATCTCGCGCTGCGCACCGCAACGGGCGAGATCGCTCTGCTGCGCGACCGCGCGGGCGACTATGTGCGCGACATGATGGCCGAGAATGGCGGGGTGGACGCCGAGCTGCCCGCGCTGGCGGAGCAGCGGGACGCGCAATGCAGCCCTGACCTGTGTCTGATCGACGTCGAGCGCGGCGGCAGGCGCTGGCGGATCGCCGCGACGCGGAGCGGCCATCTGGTGCCGTGGCGCGAGATGATGGCGGTGTGCCGTTCGGTCGATATCGTGGTCGCGGATCGTCGGTTACCGCCGGGATGTACGCCGAAATGGCTGAAGCTCGACCGTGCGATGCTGGCGAAGACGGGCGGGGTGGCGATCACGCTGGGTACGGTGCCGCTGGTGCGGACGGTGCGGAGTGCCGGGGCGCGGCATCCGTGGATCGAGGCAGAGCGGGTGGCGGCGCGGCGTTAGGGTTGATGGCAGCTCTTGGGTGAGAAGCGGAGCCGAGGCTATTCCTCCGGAGCACCTTGCGGGTCGTGAACCAGACCCGACGCTGTGCGGATATACGCCGACCCGATCGGCGCATCGAGCAATGGGATGATTTGCGGATCGTAGTTGGCGATGGTGTTAACGTCATAGATGTTATGGTTCTTGGGATTGCCCATATACTCTTCAGACTCGTCGCCCGCGAGGAAAGCCCATCCGCTATCCTGCGAACTACGCGGCGTCGTGCGATACATGTAGCCAACTAAGCGTCCATCAACTGTGATCCGGTCACTTGCGATTGCGCCACCACGTCCCGTTGCCAGCGGGCGAATTTGATCAGCGGACAGTCTGTAGGGCTTTGTCATGCTCGTGTTTTCGCTTTCGGCATGGCCCGGCGAACACGCGGTCACGACCAATGAACCGAAACCCGACGCCAACAGGCAACAAAACAGACGTCGCATACGGATCATTCAGGCAAAGTCCACACGCACCTCATGTTCGCAATGGGGTCGTCAGTGATCGTCCCCGCTCTCCGTCACTCCATCCCCGGATAGCGCGCGAACTCCGGCAGGGTGTGCGCTTCCTTCATCCAGCCGATGCGTTCGGCGACCTGGATATGGGCGCCGGCGGGAATCGCGTCGGGATCGTCGAGCGTCGCCACCTGCGTGTCGACGATGCCGGGCAGGTTCTGGGCGTTGCGGTAGAACAGGCCGGTGCCACAATTGCCGCAGAAATAGCGGCGGCCGTGTTCGGACGAGGCATATTCGCGCGGCTCGCCCTGCGTGACCGTCAGCGCGTCCTCCTGGAACATCGCCCAGCCGACCATCGGTGCGCCCGATGCCCGGCGGCAGTCGGTGCAGTGACACAGTGCGTGGTGCATCGGATCGCCGCTGAGCGTGTAGCGGATCGCGCCGCAATGGCAGCCGCCTTCCAGGGTGGTCATGGCTCTCTCCTGTCGTTGGATGGACGGGGACAGGATAGGCGCGGCCAGCGCGCGCTCAATTACCGGTGAGGTAATCGCGCGTGCCGACCGACGCATCCGGTCCGACCATCAAAGGAAAGGGCGGCCGCAGCCGCCCCTTCGGTTCAGTAGCGCCGCAGCAGTCCGGCGAGCCGGCCCTGTACCCGCACCTGATCGGGGCGGTAGCGCTGCGCATCATAGGCGCGGTTGGCCGGATCGAGCCGGACCATGCTGCCTTCGTTGCGGAAATATTTGAGCGTCGCCTCGCTGTCCTCGATCAGCGCCACGACGATCTCGCCGTCGCGCGCGGTTTCCTGACGGCGGATCAGCGCATAGTCGCCATCGAAGATTCCGGCCTCGACCATCGAATCCCCCGCGACCTCAAGCGCGTAATGTTCGCCCGAGCCGAGCAGGGCGGCGGGGACGGGGAGCATCGTCGAGCCTTCCAGCGCCTCGATCGGCACACCCGCGGCGATGCGGCCGTGGAGCGGAATTTCGATCACGTCGTTCGCGGGCTGCGGTGCCGGGCGCTCGAGCGTCACGACATTGTTCTTCGGCGCGGGGGCCGCCTTCTTCGGCTCGCCCCGCTCGGGCATCTTGAGCACTTCGAGTG
>DATIGZ010000081.1:0-16149 GCA_035481255.1 Sphingomonas sp.
CGCCCGCGCGCCGCGCCAGCCGTGAGGCGCGCAAGGGGATGTCGCTGTGGCGGCACCGCAACCTCGTCTTCGGGGTGCCCGCGATCTTCATCTACCTGATCGCCGAGATCGGCGTGTCGAACCTGTTCATCAACTTCATCAGCCAGCCGCATATCGGCGACGTGACGCATCAGCAGGCGTCCAATTATCTGTTCCTGCTATGGGGCGGGATGATGGTCGGGCGGCTGGCCGGAAGTTTCCTGATGCAGAAGGTCGATGCGGCGCAGGTCCTCGCCGCCTTTTCGGTCGGCGCGTTCGTGGTGATGCTGATCGCGAGCTTCGCGACCGGCCCGGCGGCGATGTGGGCGCTGATACTGGTGGGCTTCTTCCACTCGATCATGTTCCCGACGATCTTCACGCTGGGGATCCGGGGGCTGGGGCCGCTGACCGAGGAAGGGTCGGGCCTGCTGATCATGGCGATCGCGGGCGGCGCGCTGGTGATCGTGCAGGGCTGGCTCGCCGATCAATGGGGGCTTCAGCTCTCGTTCCTGCTGACCGCCGCCTGCGAACTCTATGTGTTGTTCTACGCGCTCTGGGGTTCACGCCCGACCGGTGACCGGACGGGTTGAACCCATCGGGTCACGTTGCGGGGCTGCGCGTCAAAAAGCGTAATAGTCAGACAAAATACTTGACCCTCTCCGGCTGTCATATAAATAGTCATATTATATGAATCGCGCCGCGAAGGCGTGTCAGGGAGAGGGAAACAGCATGCGTCTTCACACTCGTCTTCTCGCCGGCGGCGCGTTCTGCGCGATCGTGGCGGCGATGCCGGCGGCGGCTCAGGACAGCGCCACGCCGGCCGATCCGGTCGAATCCGAAGTCATCGTCACCGGCATTCGCGGCTCGCTCCAGTCGGCGCAGGGGCTGAAGCGCAACGCCGATCAGGTGGTCGATTCGATCGTCGCCGAGGATATCGGCAAGCTGCCCGACGTGAACGTGACCGAAGCGCTGCAGCGCGTGTCGGGTATTCAGGTCGGTCGCGACCGCGGCGAGGGCGCGGGCATCACCATTCGCGGGCTGTCGCAGGTCGCATCGACCTTCAACGGCCGCTCGGGCGGTAACGGCCGCGGCGTCGATCTCGAGAATATCCCCGCCGAGCTGATCGCGCGCGTCGACGTCTACAAGACGCCGTCGGCGGATCTGGTCGAAGGCGGCATCGGCGGCCTGATCAACGTCGTCACGCGCAAGCCGCTGGACAAGTCCGGCTTCACGCTCAGCGGCTCGGCGCGCGGGCGCTATTCGGATCTGCCCGACAAGATCGACCCGATGTTCTCGGCGCTGGTCAGCAACAGCTGGAATGTCGGCGATGGCGAGTTCGGCATCCTCGTCGCCGGATCGTTCCAGCAGCGCGCGTTCGAAAGCCATGTGGTCAATGTCGGCGCCCCGGTCGGCCAGCCGGGGATCGGCGCGGGCGTCGCGTCGCTTTCCGAACAATATCAGCCGGTGATCAACGCCGACCGCCGCCGCATCGGTATCGACGCGGTGATCCAGTACAAGCCCAATCCCAATCTCGAATTCTACGTGCAGGGCACGTATCAGGACGCCAACCAGCTGCAGCAGCAATATGGCGTATACATGCGCTCCCTGCGCAACCGGACCTTCGTGCCCGGATCGGTCGAGTATTTCGACGGCACCAACGACGTCAGCAAGATCAGCTTCACCAACGTTCCCGTCCGCACGTTCGGCGCGGATCGCGACGCCTATGAGGAAAGCTATCAGATCGCGGGTGGCATCAAATACGATGCGGGTCCCGCCCATCTGTCGATCGACGCGGCCTACACCCGCGGCAACGGCCAGCTCTATTATACCGAGCTCAACCTCGACACGACCGCGCCGCGCGTCGATTTCGACGTGACGACCCTGCCCGGTTCGGCGCGGGTGAGCGGGGTCAACCTTGCCAGCCTCAACAGCTTCGTGATCGCCGGCCTTGCCCGCAACATCAACCTGTCCGAGACCGAATCCAAGCAGCTGCGCGGCGATGCGTGGTTCGAGATCAACAGCAATTTCCTGAAGTCGATGCATGTCGGCATCCGCTGGACCGACGCCGATGTGACGCAGGATCAGCTGCGCTTCTCGCAGACTCCCAGCTCCGGCGGGCTGCCGCTTCAGGCTTCGGCCTATAGCGATCTGTTCGTGCTCAACCCGCTCAACAACATGTTCGGCGGCACCAACCTGATCGAGCAGAATTTCTACGCGGCGAACCATAATCTGCTCGACGGCGACGGGTTCGACGCGGTGCGCACCCGGTTGGGGATCGCGACGACCGCGTCGTTCAATCCGCTGTTCGGCTATCAGATCGGCGAGAGCACCTTCGCCGGCTATATGATGGGCAAGTTCGAGGTCGACGGGCCGCTGCGGATCGACGGCAATGCCGGCGTGCGCGTGATCCGCACCAACCTCAACGTCACCGGGACGCGCGCTCTGTTCACTCAGCGGCCCGGCACCGGCACCGGGCCGGGCAACCCGGCGGTGTTCGATCAGACCGGTTACGCCCCGGTGGAGATCGACTCGCAATATGTGAGCGTGCTGCCGAGCGCGAACGTGCGCTTCCACTTCACCGACAAGTTGCAACTGCGTCTCGCCGCGGCGAAGACCCTGACCCGGCCGGGCTTCAGCAGCCTGTCGCCGACGCTCTCGCTGGTGCCGGGACAGCGCACCGGTTCGGCGGGCAATCCCGATCTGCGCCCGCTGCGGGCAAACCAGCTCGACGCCAGCCTCGAATATTACGCCTCGCCGACGACCTCGCTCTATGTTGCCGGCTTCTATCGCGAGATCGAGGACTTCCTCGTCACGCGCACCAGCCCGCAGACGATCGACGGCATCGACTATAGCATCAGCCGCCCGACCAACGAACTTGGCGGCAAGATCAAGGGGTTCGAAGTCGGCGGACAGACCTTCTTCGATTTCCTGCCCGGTGTGCTCAGCGGCTTTGGCGTGCAGGCCAACTACACCTTCGTCGACAGCAAGACCGATACCTCGGTCGCCGGGCTGCAGACGCCGCTTTCCAACCTGTCGAAGCACAGCTTCAATACCAGCCTGATCTACGAGAAGGGCGGGCTGTCGGCGCGCCTCGCCTACAACTGGCGCGATAAATTCTACTCGAGCCTGCTGAGCAACGACATCGTCACCAACGTGCCGGTCTATACCCGCGCGCGCGACTGGCTCGACGCGTCGATCGGCTATGACATCACTGACAAGATCACCGTGACGGTCGAAGGCGGCAACCTGCTGCGTTCGAAGACGCGCACCTATTTCGGCGTGCCGACGCGCCCCGGCAATTACGAGCAGGACGCACGCACGGTGATGGCCGGTGTCCGTTTCACGCTCTGAGTCCCCCCTCCTCCCCACCGCTTCGGCGGTGGGGAAATCTTTGGAGGTGACGCGCCGCACCGCGATCGCGGGATTGTGCGCGAGCGCGGTCGCCGGACCGGCACTGGCGGGTGAAAGGCAAGTCGACCTCACGCCGTTTCGCACACCGCACAAGCTCGGCCGGCTGATCGTCGCGAAGTCGAATGACCCCGCCGCCTTCGACAGCAAGTTCGTCGACGCGCCTTTGGTCGTTCGCGGTCCCGACCGCTTCTACATGTTCTTCTACGGCTTCGACGGTACCGGCTATCAAACCGGGCTGGCAGAGAGCGGCGATCTGATCAACTGGCACAGGCGCGGCATCGCGCTCGCTCGCGATCCGGCCTCGCCGATCACCCGTTACAATATCGCCATGTCGTCGATCGTGCGCGAGCCCGGCCTGCGCTCGGCCGGGCGGCCGATCAAGGTCAACGGGCGCTATCTCGCGAGTTGGAACGCCTATCCGCGCCCCGGCATGGAGGAAGGGCCGGCGGTGATCGGCCTCGCCTGGAGCGACGACCTGATCCGCTGGGAGCGCGACGACACACCGATCCTGCGTCCCGACGACGGGGCCGAATGGGAGCAGGGCGGACTCTACAAGTCCTTCCTGACCCGCGACGGCGACACCTGGTATCTCTATTACAACGCCAAGAACCGCGATGTGCCGTGGCTCGAGCAGATCGGCGTCGCCACCTCACACGACCTCGGGCGCTGGACGCGCTATCCGGGCAACCCGATCGTCAAGGTCGGTGCGCCGGGATCGAACGACGCGCGCTTCGCCGCCAACCCCTGGGTGCTTCGGCACAGGGGGCTGTGGGCGATGTACTATTATGGCTACACCTCGCGGCGTGGCGCGCGCGACCTGCTGGCGATCGGGCGTGACCCGTTCCATTTCGAGAAGGTCGCCGAGCCGATCATCGACCGCGGTGTGCCGGGCAGCGTCGACGAGACGCACGCGCACAAGCCGTCGGTGATCTGGCACGATGGTGCGCTCTATCATTTCTACTGCGCGGTTGCGGGCACATGGCCCGACGAAATCCGCGGCATTTCGGTCGCGCGCTCCACCCCTTGGTGAAGCGCGCCGACCGCTACTCCACCTTCATCTGATCGGCGAACACCACCCGCACCGGGCCGAGCAGCCCGGAGTCGAGCAGCGCCTCATGCGGCTGATAGAAGGTCCATGGGGTGAAGGTGACGCGGCCTCCCGCGGGCTTGGTCTTGCCCGTCTTGTACCAGTCGGGAAGTGTGGTGATCTTGCGCGCCATCACGTCGGTCTTCTTGCCGTCGGCGGCGACGCGCTGGCCGATCGGCCAGTCGCCCTCGACGAACTCGCCCTCTTCGGGCAGCGCCGCGTCGGCGATCATCCGGTTGGCCCAGAGGTTGGTGACGGCGAGCTCGATCGCGTTGCTGCCGGGCTTCACCGCATCGGTGATCTCGACATGGTACGGCTCCTTCCAGGTTACGCCCAGATCCTTGCCGTTGACCTTCACCCCGGCCAGCACCTCGACCCGGCCAAGGTCGAGGAAGATGCGGCGGCCCTTTCGGATCGCGTCCTCGGGAATCTCGATGGTGCGCGTATAGGTCGCGGTGCCGGAGAAATGGCGTACCCCGGCATCGGCATGGCGGCTGAGCGAATAGAGGCCGGGCAGGGTGATCTGCGCGGGGGCGCCGCGACCCGGCTGGAAGGCGACATCCCACGGCCCGGCGATCGCGATCGGTTCAGGGACCTCGGCCTTGAACCGGCCGCCGTCGCTGGTGGTGTAGGCGCCGCTCTCCCACACTAACGCCTGCAAATCGCCGTAGCGGTCGCGCGATACCTCGGCGGGCGCCGTTGCCAGCACCGGCGCGGGCGGGCCGGCTGCCGCCTCGGCGGCGATTTCCTGCGCAGTCAGGACGCGTGCCTCGGTCCGGGCGGGTGTGAAATTGCCTTCGAAGAAATAGGTGACGCCAATGGGTGCCGGCGCATCGCCGCCGCCGGCAAACACCGTGCGACCGCTCTTCTTGCCCATGCGGGCGAGCTTGCCGCCCAAATAGAGCTTCGGCGTGCCCTTGTCATAGACCAGCGCGACATGAGTCCAGCCAGCGACCGGCGTGTGGCTGACCAGCACCGCCGGGACGCTGTCGGGCGCTGTGCGCTCGATCACGAAGGCGCCGTTGCGGCCCAGCGCGAGACCGGCGATCGCGGTCCTGGCACCATGGATATCGCGGCCCGAACGCGCCGGAATCAGATACTGCTTGCCGGTCTCGTTGATCCTCCCCTCGACGCTCTCATCGGGCATCAGCCGCAGGTCGATATCGGGCTTGGCCCAGAGCGAGATGGTGAAGCTGTTCGACGGGGTCGGAACCGCGGGCGGGGACGCCGCGGTCGTGTCGACGAAGCGCGCGCCGTCCTTCGCCACCCAGTCGATCCGCCGGGCGCCCGCCGCGAAGTCGAGCGTGACGAAGGTCGATCCTGCGGGCGACAGGTCGAACGTCACTTCGGTCTTGTCGCGCTCGGTCTTGAACAGCGTCGCACGGGTGACATTGCCGGTCTCCGCGTCCCACAGCGACGGCGCGGCGCTGCCGACGCGGAAGGTACAGGTGACGCGCTCCGCCCGGCGCTGGCGATTGGCGACGAAGTAGATGTGGCTCGCGCCCGCCTTGCGATGCAGCCACGCGACCTGCCCGTCGGGTGTCGCGGTGCGGCAATCGGCATCGGGCGCGACCTTGAGCGACGTCAGCGCGTCGCTCACCGATCCGCCGGGGAAGACGCGGCCCGCGCCAACCTTGCGCGGCGCCTTGCCGTCGCCCCACACCGCATCGACCGCCTTGCGGAATCCGGCGTCATTCTCCGCCTTGCCCGTCAGCGTCATGGGATGCGTGGGCTTCGGCCCAAGCACCGCCATCCCCGCCTCGACCAGCTCGCGCACCTTGGCGGCGAGCTGCGGCGTCATGCTGGCAATGTCCTGCGGGATGACGAGCAGGCGGTAGGTCGCCCCGTTGGACAGCACGATCCGTCCGTCCTTCACCTTGGCGCGGGTCAGCAGCACCTCGGCATTGACGAGGTCGTACTGATATCCTGCGGGAACCTGCGGATCGAAATGCACGCCGATCTTCGGATTGGTGTCGGGCGACACCTGCGGGCGGACATATTCGGCCTGATTGGGGCTGTCCTCACCGACGAAATAGAGCACGTCGGCGACATAAATACCCTGCCGCAGCATGTACTGGCTGCGCGACAAATACTCCATCCACGGCTTTGCCTGCGGCACCCAGGTGTTGGAAGCTTCCAGATTGATCCCCCACGGCCCCATCGCCATGCCGGGCATCGCCTTGGGATTGGGCTGGTGCGCCCAGCGGTGGAAGAAGATCTGGTTGAACCCCTGCGCGAACATCTGATCGCCCAGCGCCTTCATGGCATAGGGATAGTCCTGCCAGCGGCTGGTCTCGGCCTCGCCGGTGAAGGCTTCGGCGGCGATGACGTTCTTGCCGTATACGTGCCCGGCGGAGGCGACCATCTTGACCGTGCGGTTGTCGGTCCAGGGCGTGCGCGACCAGAATTCGGTCATCGGCACCTGTGCGCGGCCCGACACCTGCAACGCGTCGAACGCGCCGGGGCCATAGCCCTCGATATGGAATTTCAGCCCCGCATCGTTCACGCGATGCTGCATCCGGCCATAATAATTGTCGGCCATCAGGTCGGCGAGCGTGCGGCGGAAATCGAACAGGAAGCGGTTAGACACATCGAGGTCGCCGACGATCCGCCCGGTCAGCGCGGGGAGGTACGGGGTGATCGCGTAGCCGTTGCGCTTGGCGAAGTCGGCGGGAAGCGCAGGGGTCCAGTTCTGCATCCCGGCTTCGAAACTGTCGATCTCGACCATGTCGAACGCCTTGCCCGCGAGCGGCCCGGCGGCCTTCACCACCTTGGCGAGCGTGCTGTCGAACTGGTGATCGACCGCAGCGGTGCTGAGCTTGTCCACCTCGAGCCCGCGGCCCGAATCCGATGCGGCGACGTTGATCTTGCCGGTCGGCGTGTGGCCGAAGCGCAGCACCGTCCATTCGCCTGCAGGCGGCGTCCAGTTGAGCGTACCGGCGGCGTCGACATTCGCGCTGATATCGATCACCTGCGCCGGATCGATCGCGTAGCGCGCCTTCATGTCCAGCGGTGGCTTCTCGACCGACGCCGCCATGACGAAATCATGCTCGGCCTTGGTATCCCAATTGTCGATCCGCGGGGTCGCGTAGAGCAAAGCCTCGGCGAGCTGCACCTTCGTCGATGGCGTGATGCGGAACATCGCCGCTTCGACGCTTGGGAAGTTGAGCGTGCCGGGGGATTCGATTCCGCGTTCGGCGCCGACATTGACCCGGCCGATGCGCGACCAGGTGACGCCGTCCGCCGATGCCTCGATCGTCGCGGAGAAGTTGGGGGCTTCCTTGACGGCGTAGAGCGTGATCGCCTGCGCGGCGAAGGGTGTCTTCATCGTTACCACCAGCGGCGCGGCGGGCGAAATCTCGACCGCGCTGTGCAGGTCCCGGTCGGTGAGTGTCGCGGGTATGACCGAGGCGCCCGCCTCCATCGTCTCGATCGCGTCGCGATACGCGCTTTCGTCGCCGGGCGAGGCGGGGAAGGCGATCACCGCGGCGTCGCGATAATAGCCATGCTTGGTATAGGGCTGGGGCAGCTGCACGCTGACCGGCGCCGCGCCGTCGCCGATCACGCGGCTTTCGGTCCACACGATCTGCTGCATCGCCTGTTCGGGCGCGATCCACGGCCCGCCCGAGGACGACCAGCCCGGCGCGTTGTGCAGCCCGACCTTGAGCCCGAGCTGATCGGCCTTGCCCATCATGTGCGTCATCAGGTCGAGCCATTGCGGGCTGAGATAATCGACCGGCCCCTTGGGCACGTCGCTGCTGCCGTCGAACATCAGCACGCCGCCAAGACCGATGTCGCGCATCGCCTGCAGATCGGCGTCGATCCCCTCCTTGGTGACGTTGCCGTTCATCCAGAAATAGAGGGTATGCGGACGAACTTCCGGCGGCGGATTGCGGAAGGCTTCGGGATCCGGCGGAGATTGCGCGCCACGGTCTTGTGCCAGGCTCGGGGCCATGGTCGTGGTCGCCAGCGCAACCCATGCCGTACCCATCGCCCAACGCGCGATCCGTGTCATTCCGCTCTCCCGTTATGCGGCCTTTGCGGCCTGCCCTTTAGCCGCCCTTGCGAACGGTTTCGAAGAAATCCTCGCCACCCATCTGCCCGCCCTTGAGCACCAGCTCGAGTCCGTCGATCGCGGGATCGGCCGAATGGGCGCGAACCAGCGGCGCACCCCGCTCGACCGGCGCGGCCCAGGTGAGCGCATCGATGCCGAGCTGGGCGACGCCATGGCTTGACGTGTCGCCGCCGGCGAACAGCACGCGCTTGAGGCCCGCACGGCGCACGACGTCGCGAGTCACGCGGCCGAGTGCTTGCCCCAACTTCTCACCTGCGGCGGGTGCGTCGCTGTCGAGCGGCCCTTCGGCTGAAGCGATCAGCGCGCGGCCGCTTTGATCCAGCCCCGCCAGTGCGGCGTCGGCGAGTCGCGCTTCCTCGGCGGACGATCCTTCGAGCAATGCGGGCACATCGGCGCGCACCGCGACGAACCCGCCGGTGGCGCTGCGGGCGATCTGCCGCGCGGTGACGGGGGAGCAGCTTCCGCTCACGACCAGCAGCCGGTCGGTCCCGGCGGCACGGGTGACCGCGGGCTTGCCGTCGACGCTCCCCTCGGCCTGCCACGCCAGGACCAGCGCGCGCGTCACGCCCGAGCTGCCCGCGGCGAAGCGGATGCCACGCGATCGCAGGATCGCGCCGGTCGCGGCGAGGTCGGCAAAGGTGGTGCCGTCGAACAGAACCGCGTCGCTGTCGCGAACCGAGTCGAACGCCGCCTCCGCCTCGCCCGACTGGATGCGGTCGAGCGGGACATGGCCGATCCTGGCATCGGTCTGCGCGGAAAGGTGGCGGATCAAATCCGCCTCGTGCATCGGTGTCACCGGGTGGCGAGACATGGTCGGGTGGCGGTCGATGCGATGGACCTGCGCCCCCGCCGCCGCGAACAAATTGGCGAAGGCGACGTAGCGGCCGAGATGGGGCGCGGCGACGACGATCGCGCCGGGCCCGCCAAACGCTGCCACGCCGAGATCCAGCGCGCGTCCGATCGACCCGGCATGCGGCGCGCTGTCGAAGGTCGAGCAGGTTTTGTAGTGGACCAGCCCGGCATCGCCGAGCGCGGCGAACATCGCGGGCAGCTCCGCGTCCATCCATTCGGGAGACCGACTGCGCGCATCGCTGGCGATGCCGATCGCGCGCGCCTCCGGGAAACGCGCGCGCAGCGCCGCATCTGGGGTACGCAGGAACAGCACCGCGGGCACGCCGCCCTCGGCGAGCTGCTCGAGCACGTCGGTCGATCCGGTGAAATCGTCCCCGACAAAGGCGTAGAGCGGCGCGGCCATGTCAGCCGCCGAACGCGCCGAGCGCCGCCTTCAGCTCAGGCGCGTCGTTCGCCGCCTGTTCGACCGGAACGCCCGCGACCGCGGCTTCCCAGGCCTGTTGCAACGCGCGCACGCCCGCCGCCGGGCCGCCCGGATGCGCCATGATTCCGCCGCCCGCCGCGAACATGCAGTCGATCGAACCGAGCGCTGCGAATGTCGGCGCGGCCTGTTTCGCCGACTGGCCCGAGGAGAAGACCGGCATGATCTCGCATCCCCTGTGCGGCGCGGGGAACATCGGCGTCAGGCATTCGCGCGCGGAGGCGATCACGCTCTCGTTGCTCTCGCAGAACTTGTTGTCGATGCCGTTGACGTGCGTGTGGTCGATCCCCGCGAGCCGCCACAGCTTCTGGAAGGCAATATAGCTCATGCCGATCGCGGGCGAGCGGCCGAGCATGCCCCAGCCATTGCGATGGCCATGGATCGGCAGCTGCGAATGGGCGCGAAGAACCTTCATCGCGGGCAAACCGATCGAGTTCATGCTCGCCATGATGCAGGTGCCGCCCTCGGCCACGACATGGTCGTGGCGCGCGAGCATCTCGTCGACCTCGCCGGTCAGGTTCGCGGCGAACATCACCTTCTTGCCGGTCTTGTCGGCGTGATCATTGATGACCCGCATCACCGCGCTGATGCGCGCGTCGAAGGGGCAGTGCGGGCCGTCGGCCTGCAGCTCGTCGTCCTTGATGAAGTCGATTCCCGCCTCGACCAGCATCTTCACCTGCGCCGCGGTCGCCTCGGGCGACATGCCGACGCTGGGCTTGATGATCGTGCCGATGATCGGGCGGCCATATACCCCCGCAAGTTCGCGCGTGCCGGGCACACCGAATTGCGGCCCCTGATAGCGTTCGAGGAACGCCGGCGGCAGGCTGACGTCGATCAACCGAAGCCCGGAAAAGGCCTTGAGCTCGGACAGATTGCCGTTGATCGTCGCCAGCAGGTTGGGAAGCGACAGCCCCATGTTCGAGGTCGGCCAGGACAGGCGCACGCGGGCGCGGCGGCGCTTGCCGTCCCAATTCTTTGGCGTCCCCGATCCGGGGAGCGAGGGCTCGGCGACCTCGCCCAGCTCGGTCAGTTCCTCGACCCGCGCGGCATGCGCCTCGCGCAGCTCGTCGGTCTCGCCGGGCACGCGGACGAAGGTACCGGTCGACTGCTCGCCGGCCATCGTCTCCGCGGCCTGTCGCAGCGGAAACGCGGTCTCGATCTCGTAGGTGGCGGTAACGCGATCCATTCAAAACGATCCTAGGACATGATGAGGCCGCCATCGACATTGATGGTCTGGCCGGTGATGTAACTGGCGTCGTCGCTGGCGAGGAAGGCGACGAGTGCGGCGACGTCCGCGCCGGTGCCCGCGCGCTTCATCGGGATGCCCTGCACCCACTCCTCCATCAGCGCGCCGGGGGCATAGTCGCCCATCAGCTTGCCCCACTCCCGATCATTATAGTCCCACATGTCGGTGTGGATGATGCCGGGACAGATCGCGTTGACTGTGATGGCTTCGGTAGCGACTTCCTTGGCGAGGCTCTGGGTCATCCCGATCACGCCGAACTTCGACGCGGCATAATGCGGCGTGAAGATGAAGCCGTCACGCGCCTGCCCGGACGCGGTATTGATCAACCGCCCCGGTTTGCCGTGCGCGCGTAGCCGCCGGATCGCTTCCTGACAGCAGAGGAACGCGCCCTTGGTATTGACCGAAAGGTTGAGGTCCCAATCGCGTTCGGTCAAATCCTCGACCTTCGCGATCGTGATGACGCCCGCATTCTGTACCGCGATGTCGACGCCGCCAAATGCTTCCGCGGCCTCGAACAGCGCGCGGACGTCATCCGCCTTGGTCACGTCGCAGCGCTGGGTGACGACCCTGACGCCGTAGCCGGCCAGCGCCCGCTCCGCCGGCGACAGATCGGCCTCGATCGCACCGATGACGATGTTCGCGCCTTCCGACGCGAACCGTTCGGCGATGGCGAGGCCGATCCCCTTGTTGCCGCCGGTTACGACGACGCACTTGCCCTCGAACCGGCGCATCGCTCAGCCCCGCCCGCTCACGCGGTCTTGAAGTAGGTCGTCGTGCGCTCGGTATCGACCGCATAGTAAGGCACGAACACCAGGTTCCGCTGCCCGACCTTCGCCCGATAGGATTCGAGATGACCGGGCGTCGGGGTCAGCGCGCCCGGAAGCGCGATGGTTTCCTGATCGATCCCTTCCCACGGGTTGAGGCCGACATACATGATCGCGCCGCGCATCACCGCCTGAAGGTTCGGGTTCTCCGGGTCGATCGGAAGGGTGCGCAGCGGCTGCGGGATGGTCAGCTCGACGGTGTCGCCCGCCTTCCATACGCGGCTGACCGTGGCGAGCTGGCCGGGCGTCGTCGCCTGCGCCTTGCCGTTGACCAGCAGCTTCGCGCCCTTGGTCCAGTGCGGGATGCGCAGCTTCATGGCGAAGCGGCCATTGCCGGCCTTGCGGACGCGCAGCTTCACCGTGTCGGCGACGGGGTAGTCGGTCTCCTGCACCACCTCGACCGCGCCGCCGGGGCGATCCCAGGTCACTTCGGAGGGGGTGTAGAGATTGACCAGCAGGTTGTCGTCGTCGTGGAAATAGGCGTTGAGCACATAGTCGGCGACGCCCTGAACCAGCGTGCCCGAGCAGCACGGCCATTTCTGGTGATAGTAACGCTTCTGACCCTGCGCGCCGTAATCGGAATAATAGGGATAGCCGCCGTCGCTGTCGGGCAGGCGCGTGGCGAGCATCGTGTTGTAGAGCGAGCGTTCGAGCCCGTCGCCGTACTGCGCCTCACCGGTGAAACGGATCAGGTAGCGTGCGAGCTTGAGGTCGGCGAACGCGCCGCAGGGCGTCTCATAATGCGCCTTGGAGGTCTTGAGGCTCTTGGCGAGATTGCCTTGCCCCAGCACCACGAACTGCTCTTCCGGACCCCAGCCGCCGGACGCGAAACGCTGCGGCTCCATGAACTTCCATGCGTTGACCAGCGCCTTCTTGTACTTCTCATCGCCAAGATGGAGGAAGGCCTGCGCGCCCGACGCGTTGCCGATCGTATGGCTGTAGGCGTGCTTGGTCGGCAGCACATCCTCGCCCGCGGCAAGCGGGTCGAACCACTCCTTGTTGAGGAGATAGTGGACCGCCATGTCGTGATACTTCTTGTCGCCGGTGATCTCGGCGACATGGAACAGGTTTTCCGAGATGACATAGGTCTCGTCGTACGGCGGCTCGGTCTTGCCGATGCGGTCGCGCGAGACGGGTGAGATGTACGGGCGGCACTTCTCGATGATGATCGGCAGCAGTGTCTTGGCCTGCTCCGCGCCGCTCAGGCGGTAGGCGTCGACGAGGCCGACGACGTACTTGTCCATCACATAGGCCGCCCACTGCGCCTGCGCGCGCGGGCCGGCATAGGGGTTGGTCGCGGCGACCATCGCCTTGCCCCATTCGCTGACCAGCAGGCGAACCTTCTCATGTGCCGCCTGGTCGCCGGTCGCGGCGCCGTAGCGCGCGAGGCCGGAGATGTACTGGCCCAGCGTCAGACCGGCGACGAAGCCGTCCTTGTCGTACCAGCCGCCCATGTCGGGGCCGGGGGCGGGGAGGCCGGCATTCTGGCGGAACACCTTGAGGATGCGGTCATTGTCGAGCGCGAGGAAATGCGCGTGGATATGGTCGAACTGGCGCTTGATGCGGCCGCCGGTCAGCTTGACCTTGCCATAGGCGAACTCGCGCATCGCTTCCTTGCCCTTCAGGGCACCCGAGGCCTGGGTGGCGGCAAGCGCGCTGGCGGGCAGCGCCCCCATTCCCGCCGCAGTGGTCGCGCAGGCGGCGCAGTGCATGAAGTGTCGCCGCGATAGGCCGCCATTCACTTGGCCGTCAGTCATCCAATCCCTCCATAGGCGTTCGCCCCCCTTTCGAATCCCTTCGGATTCGCGGGGAATTGAAAATATAATAATACTATTGTGCGGCGAACGCAATCATGCAGCGGCGCTGCGGTTGCGCTGCGAAACCATTTACGCCGAAGCTATTTGCGGCGCTTGGCCGTGCTCTTTTCGATCCGCGACACGCCATGGCCGATGATGTCGCGCATCGCCCGCGCAGCGCGTTCCCCATCGCCGGCCTCGATCGCATCGACGATCTGGGCGTGGCCATGCACGCTGGTCTGATGCTCTTCGGCCTCGTTGACCGGTGAGCTCATCCGGAACGACGCCATCAGCGCGGTTTCGATCACCGCCGAGAGCGAGCGCATCAGCGCATTGTCCGACGCGTTGCCGATCGCCTTGTGGAACTGAAGGTCGGCTTCGGCGAAATCGCGCGCGCTGTCGGTCGCATCGCGCATGCCGGTGAGGTGGCGGCGCATCTCAGCCAGATCCTCGTCGGTGCGGCGTTCGGCGGCGGCGCGCGCGGCGGCGGATTCGATCGCGACACGGATCTCGGCAAGGTCGCGCAGGAAGGTCATGTCGAACCCCTGGCTTGCCTTCCAGGCGAGGATGTCGGCGTCGAAATAATTCCAGTGCGCGCTGTCGAGCACGGTGGTGCCGACACGAGTCTTGGAGACGATCAGCCCCTTGGCGGTCAGCGTCTTGAACACTTCGCGCAGCACCGTGCGCGAGATGCCGAAGCGCGCGAGGATCTCAGCCTCCTGCGGCAGCTTGGCGCCCGGCGGGATCAGACCCGACAGAATCTCGTTGCCCAGCACCTGTGCGACCTGATCGTGGCTCGACCGGATGTTGCGCGCGAACCGGCCGAAGCGGGGTTCGTCCTTGTCGATCGCTGCCTGTTCGTTCACTCGTAGCACCCGTTCTTGCCCCCCGTTTCGGCTGCCCGCATGCCCCCGTTCAGGGGCATGGCGCGCGGCCGAGTCCCCTGTATGCGGCGAAGCGCCGCGCATTTCCATCCGCCATTTGAAGCCGTCCCCGCGCTTCGATCCGCCCCCCAAAAGAAGCGGGGCGCCTCGCCGCGGTCGATCGACCGTGACGAAGCGCCCCTTAGCCGCGCCGGGGAGGGGTGGCAGGCGGCTGTCAGAAGCGGACCCGAACGCCCGCCGAAACGCGGCGGCCGGTGGTCCGGTATTCCTTGGTGCGGTCCTCGCTCATCGAGAAGAGGAACTCCTTGGCGTTGTTCAGGTTCACCGCATCCGCGAACACGGTGAAGTTCTTCGTGAGATCATAGGCGAGGCTCACGTCGAGCTGGCCATAGCCCTTGAAATATTCCTGCTCGGTGTTGCGGCCGATCGCCGTCTGCAGGAAATTGTCGCGATAGGTGTAGGCGACGCGCGCCTGGACGCCGTATTTCTCGTAGAAGCCGACCAGGCTGTACGAATATTCCGACAGCCCTTCGAGCGTGTAGGTCTGGCCCGACACGATGCTCGGATACTGCGCGTCGGACGACGTGTAGTTGAAGCTGGTCTGGACGCCGAAGCCGTCGAACGGCGCGGGCAGCCAGTTGCCGAACGACTGGCGGTAGCCGACCTCGAAGCCCTTCACGATCGCGCCCTTGCCGTTGTCGGGCACGGTCACGAAGAAGTCGATCTGGTCGACGCGCTGCCGGGTCGTGGTGCGAGTCACGAACGAGTCGATATTCTTGTAGAACGCCGCGACGTTGAGCAGCGAATCCCGCGCGAAATACCATTCGGCGCCGGCTTCCACCTGCGTTGCGCGGAACGGCTGCAAGTCGGGGTTGCCGCGGGTGATCGTCTCGTTGCCGGGGTTGGTCTGGATCGACTGGCGCGGCGAGAGGTCGGTCAGCGTCGGACGCGTCATCACCTTCGACGCCGCGAAGCGCAGGATGAAGTTGTCCGTCGGCGACAGCCGCAC
This sequence comes from Sphingomonas sp., assembly GCA_035481255.1. Classification (GTDB taxonomy): domain Bacteria; phylum Pseudomonadota; class Alphaproteobacteria; order Sphingomonadales; family Sphingomonadaceae; genus Sphingomonas. The sequence goes on from DATIGZ010000081.1 coordinate 15,684, forward strand.
GTTGAGCGAGGGCAGCCAGTCCTCATATTTCCCGTGGAAGCTCACCGGCACGTTCGGCGACAACTCGATGATGTTCTGGCCGGTCGGGTTGCCGTTCGCGTCGAGGCGCGGGCGGGCGCTGATCACGGTGCGCGACGCGCCCGACGAGGTATAGTCGGTATTCTCGTAGCGCAGACCGGCGTTGATCGTCAGCGGCATGCCGCCGACCTCGGTGTTGAACGTGCCCATGATATAGGCCGACTTCACCTTCTCATCGATCACCGACGAAGCCGATGCCGAGCGCGTCGCCTGGTTGAAGGTGATGCCGTCCTGCGCGGCGAACTGGTCGATCTGGCCGACCAGCGCATGCGGGTCGTAGTACAGCCAGTCGCGCAGGATGTTGCCGCTGTGGCTGGCGAAGAAGTTGCGGTTGGTCGATTCGAACAGCGAGGTGGGCAGGACGCGATCCGAACCGCAATAGGCGCAC
>DATIGZ010000082.1:0-16936 GCA_035481255.1 Sphingomonas sp.
ACCGCCAGCTTGCCGGGCGACTCACCATTCAATTGGCCGAGGGCGATGCCGCGAAACGCGACGCGGCGGCGCGCGCGATCGTGCAGCGCGTCCGCGCGCTTCCCGGTGTGATGCGCGTCGCCGAGGTCGACCGCGCGCGCCTCGCCGAACTGCTCGAGCCGTGGCTGGGGGAGGCGGGGTTGGACGCCGACCTGCCGATGCCGGCGATGATCGATGTCGATCTCGCATCGGGTGATTCCGCGGCGATCGATCGCGTGCGGACCGCCGCGCGTGCCGTGGCCCCGGCGGCGCAGATCGACCGGCACGCGCAATGGCTTTCGCCGGTCAGCGCCTTCCTCGACACGATCACCTGGTTCGCTGTCGCGCTGGTCGTGCTGATGGCCACCGCGACCGCGATCGTCGTGCTGCTCACCGCGCGTGGCGGACTAGATTCGCATCGCGACACCATCGCCGTGCTTCATATGCTCGGATCGACCGACATGCAGGTCGCGCGGTTGTTTCAGCGGCGGATCGCGCTCGACACCTTGCTCGGCGGACTGCTCGGCACGGTCGCGGCGCTGGGAATCGTGTGGTTGCTCGGCCAGCAGGCCGCGGGACTGGGGTCGGAACTGCTGGGCGGGGTCGCGCTCGTGCCGACCGACTGGCTGCTGCTGTTGCTGCTGCCGGTCGCCTTTGCGCTGATGGCGCTGGTCGCCGCACGCATTGCGGTACTCGGCACGTTGGAGAAGACACTGTGATGCGCGTGATCTGGCGCATCCTTGCGGTGCTGGGCCTCACCTGGGCGTTGGGCTTCGCGCTGTTCATGCTCTCGCTCGGCAAGCCGCTCGATCCGGGCATCAAGACCGACGCGGTGGTCGTGCCCACCGGCGGCGCCGGTCGCATCCCGCGCGGTATCGCGCTGCTTCAGGCGGGGTCGGCCAAGCGTATGCTGATCACCGGCACCGACCCCACGGTGCGGCCGATCGAGCTCGCGGTCGCGCACCGCGCGCCGCCGTCGCTGTTCCGTTGCTGCATCGATCTGGGACATGAGGCGGTCGACACCCGCTCCAACGCCGACGAGACCGCTGCCTGGGTGCGCAAGCATGGCTATAAGTCCGTGCGTCTCGTCACCGCCGACTGGCACGTCCCCCGCGCCAAGCTCGAGCTGGGGAACGCGCTGGGCGGTGAGGTGGAGATCGTCGGGGATGGCGTGCGCACCAATGCGCGCTTCGCCATGCTGTTGCGCGAATATCATAAGTATCTGGTCCGCCGGATCGCGCTGCTGTTCGGGATCGGCAATGGCTGACCGGCTGCGCAGCATCGCTTATGCGATCTTCTTCTACGGCCTGTCGGTGCCGATCGTGCTGGGGACGCCGGTCGCGGCGTTGTTCGGCACGCGGGTCCTGCGACCTTATTGCATGGGCTGGGCGCGGCTCGGTGTCTGGTCGGCGCGGCATATCCTGCGCATCCGCATCGTGGTCGAGGGGCAGCGTGCTGCCGGCCCGGCGCTTTACCCCGCCAAGCATCAGGCCATGTTCGAGACGATGGCGATCGCGACGATGCTCGACGCGCCTGCGATCGTGATGAAGCGCGAACTGGCGCGGATCCCGTTCTGGGGCTGGGCCGCGCGCCGCTATGGCGTGATCGTCGTCGATCGCTCCGCCAACGCCAAGGCGCTGCGCCAGATGATGCGCGAGGCGAAGACGGCATTGAGCGAGGGCCGGTCGGTCCTGATTTTCCCTGAAGGGACGCGCGTCACGCCGGGTGAGACGCCGCCGTTGCGGTCGGGTTTTGCGGGTCTCTATCGCGTGCTCGGTCTTCCGGTTGTGCCGATCGCGCTCGACAGCGGGCGCGTGTGGCCGCGGCAGGGGCCGAAGCGTGCGGGCATTGTCACCTTCCGCTTCGGCGCGCCGATCGCGCCGGGGCTGGAGCGGACGGACGTCGAAGCGCAGGTGCATCGCGGAATCAACGCACTCGAGCCTTGAAACGGGGCCGATATCCAAGGGAGACGGATGATGATCGGTTTGCTCAAGCTTCCCGTCCTGATCGCCGCGGTCGGCGCCTTCGTCATCGGCGGGGTGTTCTACGGCTTCTCGACCTTCGTCATGCAGGCGTTGGCGCGCTTGCCGGTGCCGGAGGGTATCCGCGCGATGCAGGCGATCAACGTCACCGTCATCAATCCGCTCTTCCTCGGCATCTTCATCGGCACCGCGCTGTTGCTCTGCGGGCTCGGCATCGTCGCGATCCTCAATCCCGGCCAGCCGGGCGCCATTTATGTGATCGCGGGCGCGGCCCTCTATGTGCTGGGCTGCTTCGCGGTGACGATGGTGTGCAACGTCCCGCTCAACAACGCCATCGCCGCCGCCGATCCGGCCAGCGCCGACGGGGCGGCGGTCTGGGCACGCTACCTGCGCGACTGGGTGTTTTGGAACCATGTCCGCACCGCCGCGTCGCTTGCAGGCGCGGTCGTGCTGGTGCTTGGCTGGAGCCAGTCGCGCTAGGGTTGTGTTCAGCCTCGCTGAAGCGGTGGCGCGATCAGTTCAATCCGCCGCGCTGCGGTTCCCCGCTTTCAGGCTCTCCGCCAGCAGGCCGTTGGCCTCGGCGATGAACTGGCGGGTGATTTCCTCGGCATAGGGGTTGAGGTTCTGGATCGCGAAAAACAGCTCCTTGGTGTCGTCGCGGATCAGCCCGCACAGCTCCAGCAGATGCTGGTAGCTGTTGGTCTTCAGCTCCTCGTCCGGAATGCGGATGTTGACCAGCGCACGCCCGATCAGATGCGTGAGCGCCTGCACATAGGCCATTTCGCGGTCATGCTCTTCGGCAGTGGTGAGCGAGACCGACAAGCCAAGGCGGCGCCCGAATTCGGCGACCTTGTGATGCCGCTCGCCGCGCACCGCGCAGACGACCAGCGGCTGGCCTTCGAGGCCGTTCCGCGCGCTCTGCGGGCCGAATAGCGGGTGGGTGGCGACGATATCGACGCTCTCGGGCAGTGCCTCGAGCATCCAGCGCGCGGGCAGCATCTTGACCGACGCGACATCGAGCACCAGCGCGCCCGGTCGTACCAGAGGTGCGATCGCCGTGATCGTGGCCGCCATCGCCTGAACCGGCACGGCGAGCATCACCACGTCGCATTCGGCCACGTCCGCGAGCGCGCCGGTCTCGACACCGATCGCCGCCGCGGCCTCGCTGACGTCCGCCGCGTCGTGCACCGTGACGGTGAAATGGCCGCGCAGATGCTTCGCCGCGAGCTGTCCGAACCGCCCGAAGCCGATGATTCCGAAACGCTTCATCCCGCGGTCGCGGAAGCTTGCGTCTCCGCCACCATCTTCTGCAGGATCGCGGCGACCGCGCGCGTCTCGTCCTCGGTGCCGATGGTGATGCGCAGGCCGTGAGGCAGCCCCTGACCGGGCAACCAGCGGACGATATAGCCCTCGTCCATCAGGCCCTTGTACGCGGCCTCCGCGGTCAGCGCGCCCTCGAACAGCACCAGCACGAAGTTCGCCTGGCTCGGCACGGCGCGCACCCCGGCATTGCCGAGCTTGGCGATCTCGTCCGCGAACCAGCGGCGCCACTGGGCATTGTGGCTGCGCGTATGCGCGACGAAGTCGTCGTCGTGCAGCGCCGCGATCGCCGCCGCCGTACCGGCGATGGTGATGCTGAAGGGCAGGCGGATGCGGTGCATCGCCTCGATCACCTCGGCCGAGCCATAACCCCAGCCGATCCGCTCGGCGGCAAGGCCGTAGAGTTTGGAGAAGGTGCGGGTGACCAGCACATTGGGCTGGGTCTTGGCGAGTTCCATCCCGCCATCGTCGATCTCGCCCTCGATATACTCGGCATAGGCGTGGTCGAGCACCAGCAGGATGTCGGGGCGAAGGCCCGCGTGCAGCCGTGCGATCTCTTCACGGCTGGCATAGGTGCCGGTCGGGTTGTTGGGATTGGCGATGAACACCATCCGCGTCCGATCGGTCACGCTGGCGAGGATCGCGTCGACGTCAGTCGCATAATCCTTGTCCGGTGCCACGACCGGGGTGGCGCCCACGCGCCGCGTCGCGATCGGGTACACGGTGAAGCCGTAATTGACGTAGATGATCTCGTCGCCCGGTCCGGCGAACGCGCCGGCGGCGAGGTGGAGAACTTCGTCCGATCCGTTGCCGTAGATGATCCGCGCGGCATCGAGCCCGTGCAGGTCCGCCAGCGCCTCGCGCAGCTCGACCGCGCTCGCGTCGGGATAGCGCTCGAGGCTGTTCGCGGCGGTGGCGAATGCGGCGCGGGCCTTGTCCGACGTACCGAGCGGATTTTCATTGGACGAGAGCTTGATCGCCTTGCGGCCGTCGTCGGTCTTGGACTTGCCGGGCACGTAGGGGGCGATGTCCATGACCCAAGGCTTGGGCGTCGGCTTGGTGATGGGCGCGGTCATGGCGCGCGCGATGGCCGAAGCGGGTAAGAATGGCAAGGTTTGCGAAATCGCTCTGTGCTAAACTCCGCACCAAACAGGGGACGATGGATGCGAGGAAGCGAAACGCTGTGGCGCGCGCTTGAGCTGGCGCGGCGGAACGATCTGGCGGTCCGGGGCAAGGCGGCGCCGCGTCCCGGACATGGCGGCATCGGCCGCCGTGCGCTGCTTCAGGGCATGGCGGCGAGCGGTGTCGCGGCGGCGGGGTTCCCGGCGCCCGCGCTCGCATTGCCGGCCTCGGGGCGGGTCGCGATCGTCGGCGGCGGAATCGCGGGGCTTTCGGCGCTGCATCATCTGACCAAGGCGGGCGTCGATGCCCGGCTCTACGAGGCGCGCAATCGTCTTGGCGGGCGCATGTACACCCAGCGCACCGGCGACGGGCAATATTTCGAAGCGGGCGGCCAGCTCGTCAATTCGGATCATGACGACATCCACGCGCTGGCGAAGGAATTCGCGGTGCCGCTGGCCGACCGCAAGTCCGGTCCGCATCATTCGGTCGTACTCGCCGATGGCGCGGTCGCCTCGCAGGCTGACCTCGCCCGGCTGCTTGCCCCGCTCGCGGCCCGGATCGCACGCGATTCGGAGGCGGTGGACGCCAACCCGCGTGCCGCCGCCGCGATCGACCGGCTCTCGGTCGCGCGATATCTCGACCGCCACACCGGGCTGATCCGCGATCCGCGCGTCCGCGCACTGATCGAATCGAGCATCCGCACCGAATATGGCGCGGAGCCGGGAGAGGCATCCGCACTCCAGCTGATCTTCAATCTGCCGACGGTGAAGGGCGAGCATGTCGAGGTGCTGGCGGGCAGCGACGAGCGCTACGTGATCGCGGGCGGATCGGGAAGGCTCGCGAATGCCATTGCCGACGCGCATCGCGACCGGATCGAGACCGGGCGGCGGCTGCTGGCGATCCGGGAGGTCGGGGGCGGCATACGACTCGAATTTCTCGGTGGCACTCATGTCCTTGCCGACACGGTGATCGTCGCCGCGCCCGCGCCGGTCCTGCGCCAGATCGATTTCGCCGTACCGTTGCCCGCGCGGTGGCGTGAATTCGTGCGTGATGCGGACCTTGGCCGGAACGAGAAGGTACAGGTTACCGCCGCGGCGACTCCATGGGCCGATGTGCTGGGTACTGGAGGCGAGTTGTGGGACACCGCCTCGCCCTATTCGCTCGGCTGGGACGGGACGCTCAAGGGTATCGAGGGCGGCAAGCCGGTGTGGAACTGGTTCCTCGGAGGTGATCAGGTCACGGCCGCACGCGATGCGCCGGAAGCGCTGGCCGCTGCCTTCGCGCACCGCACCGAATCCGCGGTGCCCGGAATCGCGCAAGCGGTAGCCGGCGGCATGGTCCGCCGCACAAATTGGTGCAACGACGCGCTGACGCTGGGCGCCTACACCAACAGCGCGCCTGGCCAGCTCACCCGTTTCGGTCCGCTCTTCTGGATCGAATCCGACGATGCGGCGGAACGGCAGCAGGCGGTCGCCGGACGCCTCATCTTCGCGGGCGAGCATGTATCGGACGCATGGGTCGGCTTCATGAACGGCGGCGCGCAGACAGGCCGGCTCGCTGCGCAGGCGGTGATCGCTGCACACTCCCGCCGCCGGGCGGCTTGAACAGGGGCGTTCGCGCCCCTAGTCAGGCGCGCATGTCCGACGATCAGCGTTTCGGCCTTTCGCGTCACGTTACCTTGCCCGGCCCGCTTCGGCTCGACGGCGGCGCACTGCTGTCGCCGGTCGAGATCGCCTATGAGACCTACGGAACCCTCGCGCCCGATGGCGGCAATGCGATTCTGATTTGCCACGCGCTGACCGGCGATCAGCATGTCGCCTCACCGCATCCGGTGACCGGCAAGCCGGGTTGGTGGACGCGGATGGTGGGCCCCGGAAAGCCGGTCGATCCCGAGCGCCACTTCATCGTTTGCGCCAATGTGCTGGGCAGCTGCATGGGCAGCTCGGGTCCCGCGACGGTCAACCCCGCGACGGGCAAGCCATGGGGCATGGACTTTCCGGTCATCACGATCCGCGACATGGTCCGTGCACAGGCGATGCTGCTCGATCATTTGGGCGTCGGACGCTTGAAGGCCGTGGTCGGCGGATCGATGGGGGGGATGCAGGCGCTGAGCTGGCCCGCGACCTTCCCCGATCGGGTCGAGGCGGTCGTGGTGATCGCCTCGACCGCGCGCCACTCGGCGCAGAACATCGCCTTCCATGAGGTCGGGCGGCAGGCGGTGATGGCTGATCCGCGCTGGAATGGCGGCGCCTATTATGACGGCGAACCGCCCGCCGCCGGCCTCGCCGTCGCGCGCATGGCGGCGCACATCACCTATCTGTCCGAGGCGGGGCTGACCGAGAAGTTCGGGCGGCGGCTTCAGGCGCGCGAGGCCAAGTCGTTCGGCTTCGACGCCGACTTTCAGATCGAATCCTATCTGCGTCATCAGGGGCTGTCGTTTGTCGACCGGTTCGACGCCAACGCTTATCTCTACATCACCCGCGCGATGGATTATTTTGACTTGGCCGAAGAGCATGGTGGCCTGCTTGCCAGTGCTTTCCGTGAGACCAGGGCGCGCTTCTGCCTCGTCAGCTTTGACACTGACTGGCTCTACCCCACGCGCGATTCGCGCTCGATCGTCCACGCGCTCAACGCCGCGGGCGCGCCGGTCAGCTTCGTCGAATTGAGCTCGCCCTATGGGCATGATGCGTTCCTGCTTGAAGCGCCTGAGCTCAACCGAGTGGTCGATGGTTTCCTGAGGGCGGGACGATGAGTGGCTACAACATCGACACGGATCCCGAGCGGCTTCAGCTCGATGCGATTCACGGCTATTTGGCGCGGACCTATTGGGCGCGGGATATTCCGCGTGAAACCATGGCGCGCGCGGTCGCCAATTCGGTTTGTGTCGGCGCCTATCACGGGAACCATCAGGTCGGCTTCGCCCGCGTCGTCACCGACCGCGCGACCTTCGCCTATCTCGCCGACGTGTTCGTGCTGCCCGATCATGGCGGCAACGGGCTGGCCAAGGCGATGGTGCAGGCGCTGCACGACCATCCCGAGTTGCAGGGCCTGCGCCGCTGGATGCTGGCAACCCGCGATGCGCATGGCGTGTATGCCGCGCTGGGCTGGCAGCCGGTCGCCGAGCCGGAGTTGTTCATGCAGCGCCACGATCCCGATGTTTACCGGAGAGACGCGGCATGAGCGGCCTGCGTCCCGATCTCGCCATCATCGCCGCCAATGTTCGCGCAAGCAGTCGCGTGCTCGATGTCGGGTGCGCCGACGGCGCGCTGATGGCCGCGTTGCGCGATGATCGTCAGTGCGATGCGCGTGGGCTGGAGATCGACCCGGTCAATGTCGCGACCGCAGTTTCGCGCGGGCTCTCGGTGATTCAGGGCGATGCCGATCGCGACCTTGCCGACTATCCCGACGCGAGCTTCGACTATGCGATCCTCAGTCAGACGTTGCAGACGACGATGTACCCTCATCTCGTCCTTGATCATCTGCTGCGCATCGGCGAGCGCGCCTTCGTCTCCTTCCCCAATTTCGCGCATTGGCGCGTGCGCGTGTCACTGCTGTGGGGCGGGCGTATGCCGGTGACGCGCCTGCTGCCCGTCGCCTGGTACGAAACCCCCAACATCCATCACGTCACCATCGACGACTTCCGTGCCTATGTCCGCGATCGCGGCATCACCGTGGAGCAGGCCTGGTTTCTTTCCGGCGACCAGCGCACCAGCGCCGCCGCGGCCAACTTCCGTGCCGAGCATGCGGTGTTCCTTCTCCGCCGCTAGTTTTCGATCAAGCGCAGATGACGCGGGCGGTTTCGCTCGTTACCACTCCCGCCCAGAACAGATTTCAGGGAGTTTTCGGATGCGTCATTCGGTCGCGGGCGTCCTCGCCGCGCTTTTCGTCCTTGGTCAGGCCCATGCGCAGGACAAGCCCGCCGAAAAGCCCAAATGGGATGTCAATGCACCGCAGGGCGCGACGCTCAAGCAAGCGGCGATCGACACCGATGAGGGAACCTGGATTGACGTCGACGTCTCGCCCGACGGCAAGACGGTCGCGTTCACCCTGCTTGGCGACATCTACATCATGCCAATCGCTGGCGGCACGCCGACGCGGATCGCCGAGGGGCTGGCGTGGGAAGTCCATCCGCGCTTCTCGCCCGATGGCCGCCGTATCGCCTTCACCTCGGACCGCGGCGGCGGCGACAATATCTGGATCATGAACGCCGATGGCAGCGACAAGAAACAGCTGACCAAGGAGGATTTCCGCCTGCTCAATCAGCCGAGCTGGTCACCTGACGGCCAATATATCGTCGCCAAGAAGCACTTCACCACCGGCCGCTCGCTCGGCACCGGGGAGGTCTGGCTCTACCACGTCTCGGGCGGCGGCGGCGTCAAGCTGGTCAAGCGCGCCAATGAGCGCCACCAAAAGGAACTGGGCGAGCCGGTCTATGCCGCGGACGGCAAGTCGGTGTTCTTCACCCGAAACATCACCTCGGGTCCGATCTTCGAGTACGCGCAGGATTCGAACACCAACCTGTTCAATATCGAGCGCTACGACCTCGAAAGCGGCGAGACCACGACCGCGGTTTCCGGCCTGGGCGGCTCGGTGCGCCCGACGCCTTCGCCGGACGGGAGGAAGATCGCCTTCGTCCGGCGCGAGGCGACGCGCTCGAAGCTCTATGTTCGCGATCTCGCCTCGGGTGAGGAGCGCAAGGTCTACGACGCGCTCGATCAGGACGTGCAGGAGACCTGGGCTGTCACCGGCGTCTATCCCAACATGGACTGGACGCCCGACAGCAAGTCGATCGTCTTCTGGGCGGGCGGCAAGATCCGCCGCGTCGACGCCGATGGTGCCAATGCCGCGGTGATTCCGTTCCGCGTCGCCGACACCCGTGCGGTCGCCACGGCGACGCACCCACAGATCGAGGTCGCACCGGCCAGCTTCGCGACGAAGATGACTCGCTTTGCTTCGGTCTCGCCCGATGGCGGACGTGTCGTGTTCGAAAGCATGGGCAAGCTTTGGGTCAAGCCCGTGTCGGGCGGAGCGCCCAAGCGGCTCACCAACCTCGCCGAGGGCGCCGGGTTCGAGCTCTATCCCAGCTGGTCCCGTGACGGCCGGTCGATCGTCTTCGTCGAGTGGAGCGATGCGAAGCTCGGCCGCATTCGCACCGTCGCCGCGGCGGGCGGCGCGGCGAAGAACGTGACCACGCAGCCCGGCCTCTATGCCCGCCCGCAATTCTCGCCGGACGGGCGGACGATCGTGTTCGAGAAGGCGGCTGGCGGCGGGCTGACCGCACCGGGCTGGTCGAACGATCCCGGCGTCTATCGTGTCGCGGCGGCAGGCGGCTCGCCCGAACTGGTCGCGCGCGGTATGGCCCGACCCCAGTTCGGCGCGTCGAGCGACCGCCTGTTCATGACCAGCCCGGGCGAGAACAAGCTTGAGCTGGTCTCGACCGATCTCACCGGCGGCGCGAAGCGCGTCCACGCCAGCGGCGAACTCGCCAACGACTATGTCGTCGCGCCCGATGGCGGGAGCATCGCCTTCCGTCAGAATTATCAGGTGTTCGCGATGCCGCTGATGCCCGGCGGGCAGGAGGTCTCGGTGGGACCCAAGGCGGACGCGCTGCCCGTCATCCGCGTCAGCACCGACGGCGCAGACTATATCCATTGGTCGGGCGACGGATCGCGGCTTCATTGGAGCATGGGCCCGACGCTCTACACCGCCGACCGCAGCGCCTTCTTCGCCAGCACGCCGGGCGCCAAGCCGAGCGTCACGCCGCGCACCACTTCGCTCGCGATGGAGATCAAGTCGGCGAAGCCCGTGGGCCGCGTTGCGCTCACCGGCGCGCGTGTCGTTACGATGGCGGGCGCCGACGGCGGGATCATCGACAATGCGACGATCTTGATCGAGGGCGACCGCATCGTTCAGGTCGCGCCTACCGCCGCGATCCAGCTCCCTGCGGGTACGAAGACGGTCGACGTCACGGGTAAGACGATCATCCCCGGCCTGGTCGATGCGCACGCGCATGGCCCGTATGGCACCGACGATCTCGTGCCTCAGCAGAACTGGTCGCTGCTCCAGAACCTCGCGCTCGGCACCACCACGATCCACGACCCGTCGAGCCAGGCGAGCCTCGTCTTCACCGCGCAGCAGATGCAGCGCGCTGGGGTGATCACCGGCCCGCGCATCTTCTCGACCGGCGAGATCGTCTATGGCGCCAGAAACGCCGACGTCTATGCGCAGATTGACAGCTACGAGGACGCGCTTGCCCATGTCCGCCGTCTGAAGGCGCAGGGCGGTCATTCGGTGAAGAACTACAACCAGCCGCGCCGCGAGCAGCGCCAGATGGTCGTCGCCGCCGCCCGTGCGGAGGGGATGCAGGTCGTGGCCGAGGGCGGGTCGCTGTTCGGCATGGACATGAACCTGATCGCCGACGGCAACTCGACGCTCGAACACAACATCCCCGCTGACATCTTCTACAAGGATGTACTGCAGATGTTCGGTCAGTCGGACACCAACTACACGCCGACGCTGGTCGTCAGCTACGGCGGCCTCGCCGGCGATCCCTATTGGCGGCAGGCGACCGATGTGTGGAAGAACCCGCTAATGGTCCACACCCCGCCGGCGCGGCTGCGCTCGGACACGATGCGCGTGACCAAGGCGCCCGAGGACAATTTCGTCGACGACGACAATGCGCGTGAGGCGCGGAAGGTCGCCGCCACGGGCAAGCTCGTCGCGATCGGTGCGCACGGGCAGCAAGCGGGGATTGGCTCGCACTGGGAGCTGTGGTCGTTCGTGCGCGGCGGCATGACGCCGGTCGAGGCGTTGCGTGCGGGGACGATCGATTCGGCCAAATCGCTCGGCTTCGCGAAGGATGTCGGCTCGATCGAGGCGGGCAAACTCGCCGATCTCGTCGTGCTCGATGCCGATCCCACCGCCGATATCCGTAATAGCGACAAGATCAGTCGAGTGATGCTCGGCGGCCGACTCTATGACGCGAAGACGATGAACGAGGTCGAGACCGGAACCGCGAAACGTCAGCCCTATTGGTGGGAGTAAAGGGTTCAATGGTCCGGATGCCGCGCATTCGGACCACTTTGTCCTTTACGGGCAACCTCCCCTAAAATTGCAATTGACAACGTAGTCATATGCGCGTTTGTAACGCCGGTGTCAGGAGATGTTAAAAGCTCCGGCGATGCTGTAACCGGTTACATCAACGATAGGCCGGTGTTTAGGGGAGCAGATTGATGTCGGATTTCCGCAGCAAGCGTTCACACCTCATCCGTGGCGTTTCGGCAGGCGCCTTCGCCGCCGCGCTGATGGTCAGCACCTCCGCCTTCGCCCAGACCACCGCGACCCTGCAGGGCCGCGTCGAGGGTGCTAGCGCGGGTAGCACGGTGACCGTGACCGATACGGTCACTGGCCGTACCGTCACCGCCACGACGCGAGCCGACGGCAGCTTCACCATCGTCGGCCTGCGTCCCAGCACCTATCGCGTCGAGGCACAGGGCCAGGAGGCGGAGGAGATCACGTTGCCGGTCGGCACGACTGTGACGGTCGATCTCGGCGCGCCGCCCGCGCCGGCCGAGGGCGAGGTGGTCGTGACCGGCGTGCGCGACCGCACTGAAGTGCGTACCGCGACCGTATCGACCAATGTCAGTCAGGCGCAGATCGAGAATCTGCCGCAGAACGAGCGCAACTTTCTCAACTTCGCGGCACTTGCGCCGGGTGTCGCGGTATCCCCGACCGCCGGCAACCGCCGGGTTCAGGCAGGCGCGGTCAGCTCGGACAACACCAACGTCTTCATCGACGGCCTCAGCCTCAAGAACCCGATCAACCATGGCGGCGTCGCGGGACAGAACTTCTCCAAGGGCAACCCCTTCCCGCAATCGGCGGTGCAGGAGTTCAAGGTCGATACCCAGAACTTCAAGGCCGAATATGAGCAGGCCGGCTCCGCGATCATCACCGCGGTGACCAAGACCGGGGGCACGTCATTCCACGGCGGAGCGTTCGGCGAATGGCAGCCCAAATCCTTCATCGGCCAGCCTTGGTTCGAGCGCGGCAATCCCAAGCCCGACTATAATCGCTGGCAATATGGCGCGGACCTTGGCGGTCCGATCATCAAGGACAAGCTGCACTTCTTCGCCGCGTTCGAAGGGACCAGTCAGAAGCTGCCCTCGGCGGCGATCAACCTAGGGCCCAATCCGGGCGACAACGTCCCGCAGGCGATCAAGGACCAGTATAACGGCGTCTATGCCCAGAACTTCCAGCAACGTCTCTATTTCGGCAAGCTGTCGGCATTCCTGACCGACAAGGACACCGTCAACGCCAGCGTCTTCGTACGCAAGGAGGACAACCTCGCCGATTTCGGCGGCAATTCGGTGCCCGAGCATGGCCGCCGTCTGGTCAGCGATATCAATGTCTATCAGCTCGAATGGGCGCACCGCGGGGAGAACTGGCTCAATGAAATGACGCTGGCCTACAATACCGTGGCCAACGGCACCCCGCGCAACAGCGACGATCCGGAAATCGTGCTGGTCCGCGGCAACAACATCAACAGCGGTGAGGTCGCCTTCCTTGGCGGCAACAGCTTCATCCAGGACGACAATCAGGAAACCTGGACATTCAAGAACAACGCCACCTTCTTCGGTGGCGCGCATGTCATCAAGGCTGGTGTCAAGGTGACGCTCAACACCTATGAACGGCTTGAGGACAACCGCAACAACGGCACCTACTATTATGCCGGCGCCGGCTTCACCAATGCCGGCACCAGCATTCCGGTGGGCGCCCGGATCTCGGTCGTCCCGACCCAGTATGCCACGGCGAAGAATACCCAGATCGGCCTGTTCGTGCAGGACGACTGGACGCCCGACGATCACTGGACGATCAATCTGGGCCTGCGTTGGGATTTCGAGACCAACGCCAAGAACGAGGATTTCGTCACTCCCGCGAACGTGGCGACCGCGCTGCGCAACTACCAGGGCTGGAAGGCCGCCGGGATCAACGCCGAGGATTACATCTCGACCGGAGATAACCGGAAGCCGTTCTGGGGTGCGTTCCAGCCGCGTCTCGGCATCAGCTATGACGTGCATGGCGATCGCGACCTGATCCTCTTCGCCGGCGCGGGCCGTTATTATGACCGTCCGCTGTTCCTCACCTCGGCGATCGAGACGATCAAGAACTACTATCAGTCCGTGACGACGCTGGAGTTCTGCAACGGCGCAGGTGGCACCGCGACCAATCTTCCGGCCTGCCCTGCGGTATTGCCGCCCGGCACGGTCGCGTGGAACAACTCGCTGCGCAACGTCGACAGCCTGCGCGCCGCGGCTACCGCGCAGAACCGTGGCGGTGACATCTGGCTGCTGCACAACGATACCAAGCTGCCCTATTCCGATCAGTTCAGCATCGGCGTACGCAAGCGGTTCGGGGAGGTGCAGACCTCGCTAACCTTCGCGCATATCCGCAGCCACAACGTCTTCCAGTTCGTTCGCGCCAACCGCTTCTCGAACGGCTGGTACAGCCGCGTGCTGCAGCGCGACGGTGCGGGCAACGTCATCGGCTGCACCGATGGCGGCAACTTCTGGGTGATGGATAACCCGCCGAACGTGGACTATGCCGCCTGCGCCGCGACGCAGGGTGATCTGCCGGGCTTCGACGGCCGCCTCAATACCGGCCAGAACAACGGCAAGGCGGTGTACAACGCCGTCTACCTGACGATCGACAAGCCCTACAGCAAGGCTTCGGGATGGGGCTTCACCATCTCCGGTACCTGGCAGCGTGCGCGGACCAATGTCGGGACCGAGCTTGGTGCCGACGAATTCTTCGCCGGTACCGATCCGCGCCAGTTCGGTTGGCAATATGTGCAGGGCGTCGACAAATATCGCGTCGTCGCGACAGGCATGGTCAATCTGCCGCTCGACATCCTGTTCTCGGCGACCGGTACCTTCGCTTCGGGACCGTCCTTCGGCTTCGTCGATTTCGGCCGGCCGAACGTGCCTGACGGCGCGTGCTGCGTCGCGAACCTTGGCGGCGTGCGCTATCCGACCAACGAATTTGCCTATGCCAATGTCGATCTGCGCCTGACCAAGAGCTTCGTGCTGCCCTGGGGCCATACGCTTCAGGTCAAGGGCGAGGTGTTCAACATCTTCGATTCGATCAATCGAGCTTATTCGTCCTGGGGCGCGGGCAACAACCCGCCCACGTACGAGGAGCGCGCGACCGTCGGTAACGCGCGCAGCTTCCAGGTCGGCGCAAGCTACCGTTTCTGATCTTCGGATCGGGTTGTTCGGGGGAGGAGGTCTGTGCCTCCTCCCCTTTTCTCAGGGGCCGGGAGAAATGGGGTGAAACCCGAGCTGCACCGTTTCGGCCAGAGCTGTCAGCCGGTCGTCACGGTCGACGGCATCACCGGCGATCCCGCCGTCGTTGTCGAACTCGCGGCGGGACTCGCGCCGTTTCCGGTGAGCGAGACCTATTATCCGGGCGTGCGCCGGGTCTTTGGTCCGGCGCAAGGAGAGGCTTATGCCTATGCCTGCCGTCTGCTCGAAACCGCCGCGCCCTTCATCGGCGGTGGGTTCGACGCCGGGGGGTTCGATCTCATCGAAGCGAGCTTCTCCATCGTCACCGTTCCGCCCGAAGCGCTCACTCCCGCGCAGCGTGCGCCGCATTTCGATTCGGCCGATCCGAACTATGTCGCGGTGCTCCACTATCTCACCGATACGCCGGACAGCGGAACCGCCTTCTATCGTCAGCGATCGACCGGGATCGAGCTGGTGGACGAAGCCAACCAAGGTGCCTTCGTTGGCGCGGCCCGGACCGAAAGCACCGGCCTGGCCGGTTACACCAACGCCAGCAACGCGCATTTCGAGCAGATCGGCCGGATCGAGGCGGTGTCCGACCGGCTCGTCGTCTATCGTGGCGCATTGCTCCATTCGGGGATCATCCCGCCGGACATGAAGTTCAGCGCCGACCCGCGCCAAGGCCGGCTTACCGCCAATCTCTTCATCCGCATCCAGTGAGGATTATTCGATGCTCAGAAATGCCGTCGCGCTCACCGCGCTGATCGCCATTAGCGCCGCGAATGCGCAGCCGGGTAAGCGCACCTACGCCAACCCGATCGACATCGATTACCGCTACAATTTCGAGCAGGTGAACGAGGGCATCTCCTACCGCACCGGCGCGGACCCGGTGATCGTCCGGCACAAGGGCGCCTATTATCTCTTCCAGACGCTCGCCGACGGCTATTGGCGCTCGACCAACCTCGTCGACTGGGCCTTCATCACGCCGAGTCGCTGGGAGAATGACAGTTTCGTCGCGCCCGCCGCGTGGTCGGACGGCGAGCGGCTCTACCTCATGCCCTCGATGATGGAGCCGGGGGCAATCTATGTCTCCGACGCGCCCGAGACCGGCAAGCTCGACTATTTCGTTCGCCGCATGCCTCGCCTCCCGGGACAGGTGCGTCCGGGCGAAGAGGAGAAGATGAAGCCCGGCGAAATCCCGCCCGGCCCGTGGGATCCCGCACTGTTCCTCGACGACGACGGCAAATGGTATCTCTACTGGAACTCGTCGAACGTCTATCCGCTCTACGGGCTGGAGATCGAGTTCCGGGACGGCAAGCTCATCTACAAGGGTCCGGCGAAGGAGATGTTCCGCCTCCATCCCGACCAGCATGGCTGGGAGCGGTTCGGGCAGGACCATTCGGGCGGCCTCCCCGACGGCACCGCGATCGCGCCGTTCATGGAGGGCGCATGGATGACCAAGGTCGGCGGCACCTATTATCTCCAGTACGGCGCGCCTGGCACCGAGTATAACGCCTACGCCAACGGCACCTACACGTCCAAGTCACCGCTCGGCCCGTGGACCTACGCGCCGTGGAATCCGGTCGCCTACAAGCCCGGCGGCTTTGTCGAGGGCGCGGGGCATGGCTCGACCTTCGAGGACAATCACGGCAACTGGTGGAACACCGGCACGCCATGGCTCGGTGCCAACTGGACCTTCGAACGGCGCATCAACATGTTCCCGACGCGCTTCGAGGCAGACGGGCAGATGTGGTCATCCTCACGCTTCGGCGACTTCCCGCACTGGGCGCCGGAAGGGAAGGTCGACGATATCGAATCGCTGTTCACTGGCTGGATGCTGCTCTCGTACCGCAAGCCGCTCACCGCCTCTTCGACTCTCGGCGAATATGCGGCGAGCCGCGCCGCCGACGAAAATCCGCGCAGCTTCTGGGTCGCGGGCAGCAAGAAGACGGGCGAGACGCTGACGATGGATCTGGGCGCGGCGAAGACGGTCCGTGCGGTCCAGGTCAATTTCGCCGACTATAAGGCCGGCCGCTTCGCCGACGCCCCGGACATCTACACCGAATTCCACATCGAAGGCTCGGCGGACGGCAAGAGCTGGTCGAAGATTGCTGAGACCGAAGGCCCGCGCCGCGATCGCCCGAACGCTTATCTCGAACTCAGGACGCCCGCGAAGGTTCGTTACGTCCGCTATGTCCACGGCCATATCGGCGG
>DATIGZ010000083.1:0-1840 GCA_035481255.1 Sphingomonas sp.
ATTCGCGCCTGTGCATGTCGAGCGCGGTCGCCGCGCACACCCGCGCCTTCGGCGAGGATGTCGTCCCGGCGAGCTATGACGATCTCGACGCCGCCGACCTGTTCGTGCTCGTCGGATCGAACACCGCCTGGTGCCACCCGATCGTCTATCAGCGCATCCGCGCGCGGTGCGAGGCCGGCGCGAAGCTGGTCGTCATCGACCCGCGCCGCACCGAGACCGCCGAGGAAGCCGACCTGCATCTGCCCATCCGCCCGGGCAGCGACGTCGCCCTGTTCAATGGTCTGCTGCACTATTGCCGCGAGGCGGGCGTGATCGATCAGGAGTATCTCGCCGCCCATGTCGCGGTGCCGGGGGATTTCTGGGACAAGCTTGGAGAGGGGAACGATCTGTGGTCGGTGGCGCGCGTCTGCGACGTGCCGCCATCAGACCTCAGACGTTTCTACGAATTGTTCGCCGCCAATCCGCGCGCGATCACGCTGTTCAGCCAGGGGGTGAACCAGTCGATCAGCGGCACCGATCAGGGCAATGCGATCATCAACGTCCATCTGGCGACGGGCCGGATCGGCAAGCCGGGCGCCGCGCCCTTCTCGATCACCGGCCAACCCAATGCGATGGGCGGGCGAGAGGTAGGGGGACTCGCCTCCACTCTCGCCGCGCACATGGATTTCGCCCCCGAGAACCGCGATCGCGTGCAGCGCTTCTGGGCCTCACCGGCGATCCCCGATAAGCCGGGCCTCAAGGCGGTCGATCTGTTCCGCGCGATCAATGAGGGGCGGATCAAGGCGCTGTGGGTGATG
This sequence comes from Sphingomonas sp., assembly GCA_035481255.1. Taxonomy (GTDB): domain Bacteria; phylum Pseudomonadota; class Alphaproteobacteria; order Sphingomonadales; family Sphingomonadaceae; genus Sphingomonas. Next base: position 798 of record DATIGZ010000083.1, read on the forward strand.
GCGACCAACCCCGCCGTGTCGATGCCCGATGCGGGCCGGGTGCGCGACGCGCTCGCCGCCTGCCCCTTTGTCGTGGTCAGCGACGTGATGGAGCGCACCGACACCGGCGAGTTCGCCCATGTGCGCCTGCCCGCCGCCGCATGGGGCGAGAAGGACGGCACCGTCACCAATAGCGACCGCACGATCAGCCGCCAGCGCGCGCTCTTCCCGCTGCCGGGCGAGGCGAAGCCCGACTGGTGGATCGTCAAGGAAGTCGCGCGACGCATGGGGTGGAAAACCTCCTTCGCCTATGATCGCGCCGCCGAAATCTGGCGCGAGCATTGCCGCCTGTCGACCTATCAGAATGACGGCGCCCGCGTGTTCGCGCTCCCCAATGGCGGTGCGGGCGGCAATACCGCCTACGACACGATGGCGCCGCATCGCTGGGGCGCTACGCCTTTCGCGGACGGCCGCTACTCGACCCCCGACCGCCGCGCGCGGCTGGTGCCGGTGGCGCAACGGCCGTTGCAGGACCCGCTCGCCAACTGGCCGATGACGCTCAACACCGGGCGTTACCGCGACCAATGGCACACGATGACGCGTACCGGCCTGTCGCCGAAACTGGCCCGCCACCGCGAGGAGCCATTGGTCGAGGTCCACCCCGACGACGCCGCCGCGCTCGACATCGTGGATGGTAGCCTCGCCCGCGTCGCGACGCCGCAAGGCGAAAGCATCTTCCGCGTCTCCGTCACCGACGCGCAGCGTCCGGGCGAGCTGTTCACCCCAATCCACTGGACCGACCGCACCTCCACCGGCGGGCGCACCGGCCTGCTCCCGCGCCCGCTGACCGACCCCTTTTCGGGCCAGCCGGGGTTCAAGCTGACTCCGGCCCGGATCGAGCCGGTGGCCGCTGAATGGCGCGCATTCCTGATCGTCACCGGCGAGCTGCCTGCCCCGCCCAAATGTCTGTGGGCGACCCGCGTCGCGATTCCCCAAGGCACATTGTGGGAGATGGCCGGCAATGGCGATGCGTTACGTCTCGACAAGCTGTTGCCAGCGGGTGA
>DATIGZ010000084.1:0-1984 GCA_035481255.1 Sphingomonas sp.
GGCGGGGAGCGGGCCGGTGCCGCGCTTACCAGAAGAAGTTGCGGATCACCCGGACGACATAGCCGCGGCGGGTGTCGACCAGCAGCACGTCGTCATAGTGACGCACCCAGCGCTGCGAATAGCCGGCCGGGGGCAGGCGATAGCGCCACGGATCATTGATGTAATAGCGGCTGCCATAATAATGCGGCGCGATCCGTGCGCCGTTGCGGAAGCCATAGTAGCGGAACGGCGCGCGCCACTGGCCACGGGCATAGGTGCCGCGGTTGCGGTCGCGCCAGCCGCGCCAGTCGTCATTGCCCCAGCGGCGGTTACGGTCGTTCACCGAATCGCGCAGATCGCGCCGCGCCTCGCGGACGTCCTCGCGCTCGCGGCGCACGTCGCGGCGGTCACCGCGGCGTTCCGCATTGCGCAGCTCGCGCTGCTCTTCACGCAGCTGTTCGCGGTCGCGACGGACCTCACGGCTGCTCTGGGCGCTGGCGGTCATCGGCGCCATGGCGGGCATGGCGACGGCGGCGATCAGCGCCGAGATTATGAGCTTCTTTTTCATCACAGCTCCTCCTTGTTCATACCGGAGCGATCCGGCGTGATGTCAGGATTAGAGCCGCGTGACTGAACGCCCCGGGAATGGGATTGTCAGCGAAATGAAAGCCTTGCGGCTCGGGCTTAGGGGCCGTCGCTCGGCCCCGGACCCGCGCCGGGCGCGCCGACCGTGCCGATATTGCCGAACAGATCCTCAAAGAAGCCACGCTCGCGGCCCAGCGTCGGGGTCTTCTTGTCCGACGGGTTGATCGACGCGACCTGCTCGACTCCGGTGCGCGTCACCTCGGTGACGTTGCCCTGCGCGTCGAAGCGGATGCGCAGCGTGGTCTGCTCGCGCGGCTTGGGGTTGTTGAAGGCATAATTGCGGGTGTTGCGCCCGATATAATACCATTCGCCCTGATTGAACTGGCTGGTCAGCGTCGGCTTGCCCAGCGTCGCCAGAACCGATTCGCGATTATCGACGCCCGGCTGGACCGAATTCACCAGATCGGCGTCGACGACATAGCCCTGATAGCCGCGGAGCGGCGCGCAGGCGCCCGCACCCAGAAGGGCGGCACCGCAAGCGGCGGCGAGAAGGACACGGGCGGAAATCATCAAACTCACTCTCCCAGAGCCGGGCAGGCTCAAGACGGCAGTGGCCCGCGCATTGCATCGCAGGCCGTTCGCCTCAATATGCGGCCACGCCCGTGCAAACAAGTCACGCGGGCTGGTGGAGCATATGAACATGGGATTGTGGCAACGGCTGGCCGGACGCAAGGCGGAAAATCCCGCGGCGGCGCTCTATCAGGCCGTCGTGGCGCGCGGACGCGAGCCGCATTGGTATGAAGCGGGCGCGGTGCCCGACACGGTCAATGGCCGTTTCGACACGATCGCGAGCGTGCTGGCGGTGGTGCTGTTGCGGCTGGAGGCCGAGCCGGCCGCGGCGGAAACGATCGCACGGCTGATCGAGTGTTTCGTCGACGACATGGACGGCCAGCTGCGCCAGATCGGTATCGGCGACGTCGTGGTCGGCAAACGGATGGGCAAGATGATGGGGCTGCTCGGCGGGCGGCTGGGCGCCTATCGCGACGCGCTCGTCACGGGCGCGGAGCCGCTTGAGGAGGCGCTGCTGCGCAACCTCTATCGCGCCGAGAATCCGGGTGAAGCGGCGCTGGCCCATAGTGCGGCCGAATTGCGCGCGCTCCACGCGGCGCTGGCGCTGGTCGAACTCGACGCGCTGATGGCGGGGCGGCTGTGACCCCGGAATTCTCCCGGCCGCAGCGGCTCGACACGATCGGCGCGGGCGAGAGCCAGGTGCGCGTCGAGGCGAATTCGGATGAGCGCACCGCGCTGGCGCGCCGTTTCGGGCTGATTGCGATCGACAAGCTGGCGGCGGACTTCACCATCCGGCGCGACGCGGCGGGCATCATCGCGCGCGGGCACCTGTCCGGTGCGGTCACGCAAC
>DATIGZ010000085.1:0-2578 GCA_035481255.1 Sphingomonas sp.
GCCTCGGGCGTCACCTCGACCACCGTACCCACCACGTCCTTGCCGTCGGCGGGATTGTACACCGGCCGCGAGGTGCCGAGCCGATCCGCCGGTTCCGCCGCCCAGCCCGCCGCAGCACTCGCCCGCAACGCGTCGCCAAGGTCTGCCAGCACCGTCTCGTTCGACAGGTCCAGCCCGCTCGAGTTACGCCGCGCGCCATAGAGGCCGGCGGGCAGCGCGATCAGCGGGTGCTTGGCGCCGACGACGTCCATCGAACGCACTTGATCGACCGGGTCGGCGACAAGCTCGGCGATCGACACTTCCGGGTCAGCGATGCGGTTCACGAACGACGAGTTGGCCCCGTTCTCGAGCAGGCGCCGCACCAGGTAGGCAAGCAGCGTCTCGTGCGTGCCCACGGGCGCATAGATGCGGCATGGACGGTTGAGCTTGGTCGCGCCGACCACCTCGTCGTACAGCGGTTCACCCATGCCGTGCAGGCACTGGAACTCATAGTCGCCGATGGCGAAGTCCGGCCCGGCCATCTGGTAGATGGTCGCCAGCGTCTGCGCGTTATGCGTCGCGAATTGCGGGAAGATGTGGTCGCGGTTGGCCAGCAGCTTGCGCGCGCAGGCGATGTAGGCGACGTCGGTATAGATTTTCCGCGTGTACACCGGGAAGTCGGCCAGCCCGTCGACCTGCGCGCGCTTGATCTCGGCGTCCCAATACGCGCCCTTGACCAGTCGCACCATGATCCGGCGCTCGGCGTGCTTTGCCAGATCGACGATCCAGTCGATCACGAACGGGCAGCGCTTGCCATAGGCCTGCACCACGAAGCCGAGCCCGTCCCAGCCCTTCAGGCCAGGATCGAGCGCGAGGCTTTCGAGCAGGTCGAGCGAAAGCTCCAGCCGGTCAGCTTCCTCGGCATCGATATTGAAGCCGATGTCATAGCTCTTGGCCAGTACGGCGAGCGCCTTCACCTTGGGCAGAAGCTCGCCCGTCACGCGAGCCGCCTGCGCACGGGCATAGCGCGGATGCAGCGCCGAAAGCTTGATCGAGATACCCGGCCCGCCGACCACCCCGCGCCCCGCCGACGCTTCACCGATCGCACGCACCGCATTCTCGTAATCGCGATAATAGCGCTCGGCATCGGCCATCGTCGTCGCCGCCTCGCCCAGCATGTCGTAGCTGTACTGAAAGCCGCGCGCCTCGAGCGCGCGCGCGCGCTTCAGCGCCTCGGCGATGGTCTCGCCGGTCACGAACTGCTCGCCCATCATCCGCATCGCCATGTCGACGCCGCGGCGGATCACCGGCTCACCCGCCCGCGCGATCAGCCGGGTGAGTGCCGCGCCCAGCCCCGCGTCGTTGACGCTGCCGGTCAGCTTGCCCGTGACCACCAGCCCCCAGGTCGCAGCATTGACGAACAGCGAGCGCCCGTCGCCGATATGCGACTTCCAGTCGCCATCCGCGATCTTGTCGCGGATCAGCGCGTCGCGCGTTGCATCGTCGGGGATGCGCAGCAGCGCCTCCGCAAGGCACATCAGCGCCACCCCCTCCTGGCTCGACAGCGCATATTCCTGCACCAGCCCTTCGACGCCCGTGCCCTTGTGCTTGGCACGCAGCGCGGTGATCAGCGCCGCGGCGGTCACGCGCGCCGCCTCGTGCGTCCCGGCGGGCAGCGTCGCCTGCTCGACCAGCGGCGGCAGGCATTCCGGCTCCGGTCGGCGATAGGCAGCGGTGATCGCGGCGCGCAGCGGCGTCTGCGGGCGGATCGGCGGGGCGAAATCGGCGAAGGGCGCGGTCATCGAAGAGCCTCGTGAACAGGTTGATCGTGTCACCATATCAGCTTTGCGCCCTGCGATTGGACTTTTACGGGCGGATTGACGTATCGTTTCACCCTCATTCTATGTCATTTGAAGGCAAATATGACTGACAGACCCGCCGATCCGGTCATTCTGGACGGGTTCGACCGCAAGATCATCGATGTGCTGCGCGCCGACGGCCGTATCGCGATCACCGATCTCGCCGCACGCGTGGGGCTGTCCAAGACCCCGTGTCAGGTCCGCGTGAAGCGGCTGATCGCCAACGGCACGATCCGCGGCTTCCGCGCGATCGTGGACCCCGCGCGGCTGGGTCTCGATCATATTGCCTTCGCCGAAGTAAAGCTTTCAGACACCCGCGAAGAGGCGCTGGAGGCGTTCCGCCGCGCCGTGCTCAAGATCCCCGAGGTCGAGGAATGCCATATGATCGCGAGCAGCTTCGACTATCTGCTCAAGGTGCGAACCGCAGACATTCGCCGTTATCGCGAGGTGCTGGGCGAGCGCATCTCTAGCCTTCCCCACGTCGCGAGCACTTCCACCTTCGTCGCGATGGAGACGATCCGCGACTCCGGGATGGGCGGCGCTTAAGCTGGCCTTCAGGGTCGGCATGCCTATATCCGCCGCGATGACCGTGCCCGCCGCCTCACCGCAGACCAGCCGCCGCGCGCCATGGGCGCTGTGGACGACGCTGCTTGCGATGCTGCTTGCACTGCAGGTATCGGCAGGCGCGATCCGCCCCGCTGCGCTGATCGAATCCGGCGCGGTCGCGGCGAAGCTCACGC
>DATIGZ010000086.1:0-5236 GCA_035481255.1 Sphingomonas sp.
ACGCTTGGCGTCGCGCACAAGCCGCTGGGCGCCGTGACGTGCATCAGCCCGTGGAACTTCCCTCTGGCGATCTTCACCGGACAGATTGCTGCGGCGCTTGTGACGGGCAACACCGTGCTGGCCAAGCCCGCCGAGGAGACGCCGCTGATCGCTGCACAGGGCGTCGCGATCCTGCACGAGGCGGGGATCCCGGCCGCGGCGCTTCAGCTGGTACCGGGCGACGGCGCGATCGGCGCGGCCCTGGTGTCGGCGCCGGGCACGCAGGCGGTGATGTTCACCGGCTCGACCGAGGTCGCACGGATCATCCAGAAGGAGCTGGCGAGGCGGCTGACCGCCGACGGCGCGCCGGTGCCGTTCATTGCCGAGACCGGCGGGCAGAATGCGATGATCGTCGACAGCTCGGCGCTGGCCGAGCAGGTGGTGGGCGACGTGATCGCCTCGGCCTTCGACAGCGCGGGCCAGCGCTGTTCGGCGCTGCGTGTCCTGTGCTTGCAGGACGATGTCGCGGACCGCATTTTGACGATGCTGAAGGGCGCGCTGCACGAACTCTCGATCGGCCGCACCGACAGCCTGGCGACCGATATCGGCCCGGTGATTACCGCCGAGGCCAAGGCGAACATCGAAAAGCATATCGACCGGATGCGGGGCATGGGTCGGGCGGTCGAGCAGATCGAGCTGGCGGGGGAGACCGCGCAGGGCACGTTCGTCCCCCCGACGATCATCGAGCTGGACAGCATCGCCGATCTGGAGCGCGAGGTGTTCGGACCGGTGTTGCATGTCGTGCGCTACAAGCGTCGCGAGCTCGACCGGGTGATCGATGCGATCAACGCCACCGGCTACGGTTTGACCTTCGGCCTGCACACGCGGCTGGACGAGACGATCGCGCATGTCAGCCAGCGCGTCGAGGCGGGGAACCTCTATATCAACCGTAACATCATCGGCGCGGTGGTGGGCGTTCAGCCGTTCGGCGGGCGCGGGCTTTCGGGCACCGGTCCCAAGGCGGGCGGGCCGCTCTATCTGGGACGGCTGGTGCAGGCGCCGCCGGTTCCGACCGGCGTGGCATCGGCGGAAAGCGACCCGGCGCTGCGCGACTTCGCGCTGTGGCTGGGCGATGCGGGTGACGTCGCGCGGGCGGCCGGCGAGGCTTCGTTGCTGGGCGCTGAGCTTGAGCTGCCGGGGCCGGTGGGCGAGCGCAACGTCTATGCGCTGCATCCGCGCGGCACGATTTTGATGCTGCCGCGGACGCGTGAGGGATTGATCGAGCAGATGGCCGCGGTGCTGGCGACGGGGAACAGCGGCGTGATCGGCAATCCGGAATTGCGCCCCACGCTTGAGGGGCTGCCCGATCGGGTGGCCGCGCGCTTCTTCTGGGGCGCGGACTGGGCGCGGTTCGGGCCGTTTGGCGGCGCGCTGATCGAGGGTGATGGTCCCGCCCGGCTGGACGCGCTTGGCAAGATCGCCGGGCTTTCCGGGGCAATCCTGCTGGCGCAGGCCGGGACGCCGCGGCTCGACTGGCTGGTCGAGGAGGTCTCCACCTCGGTCAACACCACGGCGGCCGGCGGCAATGCGAGCCTGATGGCGGTGGCCTGACCGTCGCCAGATGGGGCTTTGCCGGACGGCTTCGAGGCTGCTAACCGCCCGGCAACCAGCTTAGGAGAACCGGCGGATGCGCTATGATGTGGTGATCGTGGGGGCCGGACATGGCGGTGCGCAGGCGGCGATCGCGCTGCGCCAGGCCAAGTTCGAGGGAAGCATCGCGATCATCGGCGAGGAACCCGAACTGCCCTATGAGCGTCCGCCGCTTTCGAAAGAGTATTTTTCGGGGGAGAAGGTGTTCGAGCGGATTTTGATCCGTCCCCTTTCCTTTTGGGAAGAGCGTAACATCTCGATGCTTACCGACACACGCGTAGTGGCGGTGGATTCGACATCGCGGGTGGTGACCACGGAACAAGGCGAACGCATCGGATACGGAAATCTCGTCTGGGCGACCGGCGGCGCACCCAGAAAGTTGAATTGCGAAGGCGCAAACGCGCAGGGTGTCCACACGGTGCGCACCCGTGCCGATGCCGACCGGATGATGGGCGAACTGTCCGATGTCACCCGCGCGGTGGTGATCGGCGGCGGCTATATCGGGCTCGAGGCCGCCGCGGTGCTCGCCAAGGCGGGCAAGCAGGTAGTGCTGCTGGAAGCACTCGACCGGGTGCTGGCGCGGGTCGCGGGCGAGCCGCTGTCGCGCTTCTTCGAGGCCGAACACCGCGCGCACGGCGTCGACGTCCGGCTCGGCGTTGCGGTCGAGTGCATCGAAACCGACGATGGTAAGGCGACCGGCGTGCGGCTGAAGGACGGCGAGGTGATCGCGGCCGAGATGGTGATCGTCGGCATCGGCATCATCCCCGCCGTGCAGCCGCTGATCGACGCGGGTGCCGAAGGTGGCAACGGGGTCGCGGTGGACGGGCATTGCCGTACCTCGCTGCCCGATGTGTTAGCGGTCGGCGACTGCGCGCTGCACGCCAACCGCTACGCCGACGACATGCCGGTGCGGCTGGAATCGGTGCAGAACGCCAACGATCAGGCGACCGTCGCGGCGAAGACCATCGCCGGGGTCGAGGCGCATTATGAGGCGGTGCCGTGGTTCTGGTCGAACCAGTATGATTTGAAGCTTCAGACCGTCGGCCTTTCGACCGGCCACGACGCGAGCGTGGTGCGCGGCGATCCGGCGACGCGCAGCTTCTCGGTCATCTATCTCAAAGAGGGGCGGGTGATCGCGCTCGACTGCGTCAACGCGACCAAGGACTATGTGCAGGGGCGCAAGCTGGTGGTCGAGCGGCTGACGATCGATCCGGCGAAACTGGCTGACGTGGCGACGCCGCTCAAGGAACTGGCGGCCTGAGAACCCGCGGACAGGTCATGCGTTGAAGGCGCATGCCCTCAAGCGTGATCCGCGACTGGAATTATGACCCGGGCGATGCCCGGCTCGACATCCTGTTCGTGAGCGGGCGGCGGTACAGCTATCACGATGTGCCGGACCGCATTGCGCAGGGCATGCGCAAGGCGGTGTCGAAGGGGCGGTATTTCAACCGGCGCGTCCGGGACCGGTTTCGGTTCACGCTGGAGCGATAGACCAGTCCACGGTCGGTCATCCCCGCGCGTGCGGGGATGACGCAGTGAGCAGGGGTTAGCCGTTGGGCAGGATCAGGTATTTCTCGCCCGTCGCACGGCGGTTGTAGGCGGCGATGATGTCGGGCTGGACGGCCTGGTCGAGCGTGATACGGCTGGTGTAGGCGCTGGCGAAGGTCGTGCGGATTTCCGCCGCGACCTTGGCGCGCATCCGCATCACTTCCTCGACCCCGGCTTCCTGCAGATAAGGCGTGAGCAGCCAGCCGCCGACACCCCATTTCATGCCGAAGCCCCGGGTGATGACGGTCGGCTCCACGCTGAGGCCGCCATAGATGTAGACCTGCTTCATCGTGGTCGAACCATAGGGACCGTTGGCGGGATTGGTGCGCACCGCAGCCGCCTCCATCGCGGTGAGGATCTGCCCGGCGAGCTTGCCGCCGCCGATCGCGTCGATCAGCTGCGCCATGAAGTCCGGCGCGCTGCTGTCGACGACATGCGTGGCGCCGAGCTCGCGCAGCAGATCGACCTGCGCCTGACTGCGCACGATATTGACCAGAGGCACGCCTTCGCTCGTGGTGAGCTTGACCAGCATCTGACCGAGATTGGAGGCGGCGGCGGTGTGGACGAGGCCGGTATAACCCTCCCGCCGCATCGTCCCGACCATGCCGAGCGCGGTCATCGGGTTGACGAAGGAGGAAGCGCCTTCCTCGGCGGTGACACCATCGGGAAGTGGGGCGAGATCACGGGCGCGCAGCAGCCGGTATTGCGCATAGAAGGCGCCACCCGCCGCCGCGACGGTCTTGCCGATCAGCGCTTGTGCGGCGGGATCGTCGCCGGCGGCGACGACCGTGCCGGCGCCTTCATTGCCGATCGGCAGCGGCTTTCCGGTACGCGGGGCGAGGGTGCGGCGCGCGGCTTCGGGGATAGCGGCGGTGGCGCCGTTCGCGGTGGCGGTGAAGGCGTTGCTGTCGGCGGCGCTCAGCAGCACGGCGAGGTCGGACGGGTTGATCGGGGTCGCGTCGATGCGGACAAGCACTTCGTCGCCGGCGGGCGTGGGGACGGGGACGTCGCGCAATGAGAGTTCGAGCTGGCCGTCCTCGGTGACGGTCGAAAAGAGCTGGCGCGCGGTTGCGGGAATGGCGTTGGTCATTTCGGACATCCTCCTGTTTGACGTGAGCATACCGCGATTTCTAAAAAACGTTCAAGCGGGTGCCGGAGCGATTATCCGCTCGCGCAAGGCAGCAGTTTACGTTAAGGTGAGGTCCATGACCCGCGCTGCCACTCCGTTCGAGGTTCCGATCCCCGTCGATCCGGCGGATATCGACTTCATGGGCCATGTGAATAATGCCAGCTATTTGAAGTGGGTGCAGGAAGCCGTGCTGAGTCATTGGCAGAAGCTGGCACCCGCCGAAGAGGTCGCGAAGCACCTTTGGGTCGCGCTGAAGCATGAGATCACCTATCGCAAACCCGCCTTTCTGAACGACGAGGTGGTGGCGACGGTGCTGCTCGAGAAGGTACAGGGCGTGAGCGCATTCTATGAGACGATCATCCGCCGTGGCGACGTGGTGCTGGCCGAGGTCAAGTCGCGCTGGTGTTGCGTCGATGCGCAGACGTTGCGGCCGGCGCGGATCGCCGAGCATATCGTCGAGCATTTCTTCGGGAAACGTGAGGGCTAGGCTGGCGCGGCGCCGTCTAAGGTGAGATTTCCGGTCCGTTAGAAATCCGGTGCCGCGATGGTCCGCAGCGGTGATTATACCGCATCCGACACGGATCGGAGCGAGTGCCATGCGGACAATCGGACTTCTTGGCGGAATGAGCTTTGAGGGCTCGGCGACCTATTATCGCTTGATCAACGAGGGTGTCCGCGACCGGTTGGGTGGTCTGAATTCGGCCGATGCGGTGATGCGATCGGTGAACTTCAACACCATCGCGGACATGCAGAAGGGCGGACGCTGGGACGATGCCGGCGACTATCTGGCCGACGCGGCGCGCGGGCTGGAACGCGCCGGCGCCGAATGTATCCTGATCTGCGCGGTGACGATGCACCTTGTCGCGGACACGGTGGAGGCGGCGGTAAGCGTTCCCTTCCTTCACATCGTCGATGAGACCGCGCGCGTGC
>DATIGZ010000087.1:0-1515 GCA_035481255.1 Sphingomonas sp.
CGCGATGACTGGGGCGGCGGCAACGACGATTTCGCCGGCCAGTCGAGCAGCCGTGGCGGCTTCGGCGGTGGTTCGTCCGGCGGCGGCTATGGCGGCGGAAGCCGTGGTGGCGGCAGCGGTGGCGGCGCGCCCGCGGGCGGCGGTTTCCCCGATGACCTCGACGACGACGTGCCGTTCTGAGGAACGCGGGTTGGTCCGGCTAACTCGCTAAAGACGGCGCCTTGCAGTGGCGGTCGATGAACGCCTCGTGCGTGGGCATCGCCGCCGCGACATCGGCGTTCACCTCCTCGATATCGCGCATGAAGCCGATGACGTCCGCCTCGGGGATCATGTCCACGACCGGGTCATAGCGCATCGGCAATCCTTGCCCCAGCAGCACCTGAACCCAGCTTTCCTCACGGAACAGTTCGGCCTTGCCATGGACGAAGAAGCGGCCTGAGGCGCGGAACAGCTCAAGCCGTTCCCGCAGGCTGTCGGGCACGTCCATATGCTTGACGTGCGCCCAGAACGGCGTGTCCTCGCGGTTGGTGACCTTGTAATGCGCGATGATGAAGTCGCGCACATCGTCGAACTCGAAATTGTGCTGGCGGTTATATTCGGCGATGTCCGCTGCATTGAACCCCTGACCCGGGAACAGCGCGATCAGCTTGAGGATGCCGGTCTGGATCAGGTGGATGCTGGTTGATTCCAGCGGCTCGAGGAAGCCGCTGGCGAGCCCGATCGCGACGACATTCTTTTCCCACGCCTTGTGGCGCTTGCCCGGCGCGAACCGCACCGGGCGCGGATCGGCCAGCGCCTTGCCGTCGAGATTGGCGAGCAACGTCTCCGCCGCTTCGTCGTCACCGATATGCGCGCTCGAATAGACATGTCCGTTGCCGATGCGGTGCTGGAGCGGGATGCGCCATTGCCAGCCCGATCCATGCGCGGTCGATCGCGTGTACGGCGTCAGCGGCGACACGCTCTCGCACGGCACCGCCAGCGCACGGTCGCACGGCAGCCAGTGGTTCCAGTCCTCATACCCGACGCCCAGCGTCTGGCCGAGCAGCAGCGAACGCATCCCCGAGCAGTCGACGAACAGGTCGCCTTCGACCGTCCGCCCGTCCGACAGCACCACGCTTTCGACGAAGCCGTCCGCGCTGCGCTGCTTCACCTCGACGATCCGGCCTTCGGTCCGGGTGACGCCGCGCGCTTCGGACTGGCCGCGCAGGAAGCGGGCGTAGAGCGACGCGTCGAAATGATAGGCATAGTCGATATGCCCCATCGGCGATCCCGGATTGCGCGGATCGGGGAAGCAGAATTTGTTCTGCCGCGCGGCGAGCGTGTTGAGCGAATAGAGGTCGAAATGCTTGGCTTGCCCCATTGCGGCGAGCTTGAGCCACAACTGATGCGGGTGGAGCCACATCAGGTCGGTGCCGATCTTGCCGAAGCCGTGGATGTAGCGGGCACCGGGCTCGCGCCAGCCCACAAACTCGATGCCCAGCTTGAACGTTGCCTGGGTCGCGCGGATCATCTCGG
>DATIGZ010000088.1:0-2214 GCA_035481255.1 Sphingomonas sp.
TATCGTCCATTTCGCTGCTCTGCGCGGGCCATGTGGCAGCGTCAAGGCGGTGGTGCGTTCGTGGCGGGTAGCGATGCCCGGAATGGCACGCTACATGCGCGCCCGAACAAACCGGGAGACAGGCGATGGCGACGGCGGACTGGACTGCAATCGAGGCGCTGCCCCGTACCCCCCTGACCGAGCTTTTCGCCGCCGATAAGGGCCGGCTGGCGCTGCTCAGCACCGATGTCGCGGGCATCCATTTCGATTTCTCGAAGACGCATCTCGACACCGTCGCGCTCGACGCCTTCACCGCGCTCGCCAAGTCGGCGGGCCTCGCCGCCAAGCGCGACGCGCTGTTTGCCGGCGATGCGGTCAACGTCACCGAGGGCCGCGCCGCCGAGCATACCGCCGAGCGCGGCGAGGGGTCGGACGACAGCGTCGCCCGCGCCGCCGCCTACCATGCCCGCATGCGCGGCCTGATCGACGCGATCGAGGCCGAAGCGCTCGGGCCGATCCGCCACATCCTGCACATCGGCATCGGCGGCTCGGCGCTGGGGCCGGAGCTGCTGATCGACGCGCTGGGGCGTGAGGGCGGCCTTTACGACGTCGCGATCGTCTCCAACGTCGACGGCTGCGCGCTCGAGGAGGCGATCGCCGATTTCGACCCGCACGCCACGCTGATCGCGGTCGCGTCCAAGACCTTCACCACCACCGAAACCCTGCTCAACGCGCAAAGCGCGCTCGACTGGATGCGCGAACATGGCGTCGAGGATCCCTATGGCCATGTCATCGCGCTCACCGCCGCGCCCGACAAGGCGATCGAATGGGGCGTCGACGAAACCCGCATCCTGCCCTTCGCCGAATCGGTGGGCGGCCGCTATTCGCTGTGGTCGTCGATCGGCTTCCCCGCCGCGCTCGCGCTCGGCTGGGACGCGTTCGAGGCGCTGCTGGAAGGCGCGGCCGAAATGGACCGCCATTTCCGCCTGACCGATCTCAAGAGCAACGCGCCGGTCCTCGCCGCCTTCGCCGACCTCTATTACACCCAGAATCGCGGCGCCCAGACGCGCGCGACCTTCGCCTATGACGAGCGGCTTCGCCTGCTCCCGCCCTATCTCCAGCAGCTCGAGATGGAATCGAACGGCAAGGGCGTCACCGCCGACGGCCAGCCCGTCGGCCGCCCGACCGCGCCGATCACCTGGGGCGGCGTCGGCACCGACGCGCAGCATGCGGTGTTCCAGCTGCTCCATCAGGGCACGCACCTCGTCCCGCTCGAATTCGTCGCGGTGATCGAGCCGGGCGACGATCTCGCCGAGGATCACCACCGCCAGCTGCTCATCAACGCCTTCGCGCAGGGTGCCGCGCTGATGGCCGGCCGCGCCAATGAAGATCCCGCGCGCGCCTATCCGGGTGACCGCCCCTCGACCACGATCCTGCTCGACGAGCTCGACCCGCGCACGCTCGGCGCGCTGATCGCCTTCTACGAACAGCGCACCTTCGTCAGCGCGGCATTGCTCGGCATCAACCCGTTCGACCAGTTCGGGGTCGAGCTGGGCAAGGAAATGGCCAAGGCCGCGGACAAGGGCGGGCAAGATTTCGACCCCTCGACCGACGACCTGATCCGGCGCGCGTTCGGCTGATGTCGGGCGACGAATACGTCTATGACGAGGCGAGCGGGGAATGGGTCCCCGCCTCGCAGCTCGCCACCGCATCCGCCGAGGATTTGGTCGAGGTCCGCGATTCGGTCGGCAACCTCCTCGCCGACGGCGATCAGGTCACGCTGATCAAGGATCTCACCGTCAAGGGCGCGGGCCAGACGCTCAAGCGCGGCACCCTCATCAAGTCGATCCGCCTCACCGGCGACCCGCAGGAAATCGACTGCAAGTATGAAGGCATCAAGGGCCTCGTCCTGCGCGCGGAGTTCGTGCGGAAGCGGTGAGGGGACGGGACGGGCATTGAATGTCCGCTATTAGGTGGTTCGCTGCTGTAAGATACCAAACTACATGCGCGCAAAACGATAGATCGAGTAGGTCAGAAGCCCCGCGATAAGGATGGCGGCTATCGCGATGATTGTCTCGTGTCCGGTTCCGCTCAAATGGGGCCAGTATGCCGACATCGCCCGAGACGTGACGACGCCCAGTGCAGGCCCGACAAATACCGCCCACCAAGGCCAACGCTTCGATTGCGGCGTGTCCGACTGATCATTCATACATGCAGGCTACGGCTGCACCCCAA
>DATIGZ010000089.1:0-2874 GCA_035481255.1 Sphingomonas sp.
CGCGGGAGATATGTTTTTCGACGGTTCGCACATTGTATCCGAAATTGTCCGCGATGGTCTGCTTCTGGATGTTCTCGACGCGGTACAGGATGAAGATTTGCTGGGTCGGCTCGGGCAGCGCCTGGATGGCTGCCCACAGGATTCCGATGGTCTCGCGCGAAGCCGCGATGCGGTGCGGGTCGAGGATATCGACCCCGATCCCGTCCTCCTGCTCGAACGAGGCGCGATAGGCCGCGCGCACGCGATCCCGGCGTGACCCGTCACGCAGCAGGTTGGTCGCGACGCGAAAGATGAAGGCTTCGGTCGATTCAACCGCATCGATATTGGATTGCGCGAGCCGGACGAACACCTCCTGAGTCAGATCCTCGGCCTCGGCGGGACTGGCGACCCGCCGGGAAAAGAAAGCGACCAGAGCCGGCCGGAATTGCCGAACCAGTCGCTCCAGATCAGACACCGCCTCGGCTGCCACTCGTCGCCCTATCCCATCGCTCCTGCTCTAATGACGCACATATAGCCGGTTCGCGCCCAGGAATCTTCAAACCCGCGACATCGATTTGACGCTGCGGAATCCTGACGTTGTGCCGGATATCGCGGCACTGGCGTCATCGATGGAAGGGAAGTGGCGGAGAGGGAGGGATTCGAACCCTCGATACGGTTGCCCGTATGCCGCATTTCGAGTGCGGTGCATTCGACCACTCTGCCACCTCTCCGCGAGGGGATCCGGGGTGCGGCAATTGCCGGTCCGGTCAGTCGAGCGCGGGCCTCTAGACCAAAGATTCCGCCTGCACAAGCACCCTCCCGCACTTCTTGTGCGGCGCGCAATCCGCACTAGATTGACGGGCATGAATCGCGCCCACGACTTTCTCGATCTCTCCACCGCCGGGGTACCCGTGCCGCCGGTCGCGCACGCGCGTTTCAATGTGGGTGACGTGGTGAAGCACCGGCTGTTCGATTTCCGAGGCGTGATCTTCGACATCGATCCGGTCTTCGCGAACAGCGAGGAATGGTATGAGGCGATTCCCGAGGGCGTGCGCCCGCGCAAGGATCAGCCCTTCTACCATCTGCTCGCCGAGAACGCCGAATCGAGCTACGTAGCCTATGTCAGCCAGCAGAATCTGATCACCGACGACAGCGACGAACCGGTGAATCATCCCGCGATCGGCGGGCTGTTCGAGCATTACAGCGACGGCCGCTACCAGCTGAAGCGCGAACACCGGCACTGATCTTCGCCTAGTAACGACGCGCGCTCCGCCGCGCGGACACGCTCGCTCACCCGGCCGCCAGCGGGATGCCGGCGCAGGACGGGCGGACGGGAAAGCGGACCGGTACCGTACGCCGGACACGGGCCCGGAAATAACCAGACTCAGGTTGACTTGGGCGGCCGATTCGCATAGTCGCGCCCTTCCTCCCGCCGGGCCAGGCCTGCGCGGGCACATGCTTTTGAATTGAGAAGAGGCCCATGTTCGCAATCGTGCGCACGGGCGGCAAGCAGTATCGCGTTGCCGCAGGAGACAAGATCGTCGTCGAGAAGCTCGACGGTGAAGCAGGTTCGTCGATCACTCTCGGCGACGTTCTGCTCGCCGGCGAAGGCTCGGAGCTGAAGCCCACCGACGGCCTCACCGTCTCTGCCGAGATCGTCGCGCAGGCGAAGGGCGAGAAGGTCATCGTCTTCAAGAAGCGCCGCCGTCACAACTATCGCCGCAAGAACGGCCATCGCCAGAACCACACGATCCTGAAGATCACCGCGATCGGTGCGCAGGAGAAGAAGGCGAAGGCGAAGAAGGCCGACGCGGCACCGGCGGAAGCCGCTGCCCCGGCTGCGGAAGCGTAAGGAGTAACGCGAAATGGCACATAAGAAAGCAGGCGGCTCTTCGCGTAACGGCCGTGATTCGGAATCGAAGCGCCTTGGCGTGAAGCTGTTCGGCGGCCAGCAGGCCATTGCCGGCAACATTATCGTCCGTCAGCGCGGCACGAAGTTCTATCCGGGCGTCAATGTCGGCATCGGTAAGGACCACACGCTGTTCGCGCTTACCGACGGCCGCGTGCGATTCCACGACGGCAAGCTCGGCCGCAAATTCTGTTCGGTAGACATGATTGCGGAAGCAGCCGAGTAACATAGGGTAACCGACCGGGTTGCCCGCCAGGGCGATCCGGGTCTCCTTCACAGGAGACCGCAAAAGGGAGACGGGTCGCCCCGGTCTCCCTTTTTCTTTGCTCCCTCCCACCCAGATCGTCGCTGTTCCGTCATCAAAACGGGCCAGTGGCGACAGCGAGGAGAGTGCAGATGTTCGCGAGAACACAAAGATTGATGCTGCGGCCCGGCTGGATCGAGGATGCGTCCGAACTGGCGCGCGCGATCGGGCATCATGAGGTCGTCCGCAACCTTGGCCGCGCCCCCTGGCCCTACACGCTCGGCGACGCGCAGGCGTTCCTGTCCGGGCCGGAGCGCATGAGCAAGACCAGCTTCCTGATCTGCGCGCTTGAGGACGGCGGCAGCCGCATCGTCGGCGGGGTCGGCTTCGGTCCCTATGACAATGAGCCCTATGAGATGGGCTATTGGATCACCCCCGACGCCTGGGGCCGCGGCTATGCGACCGAGGCGGGCCAGGCGGTGATCGCGATCGCCCGTACGCTGCGCGTGCCGCGGCTGGCGGCCGGCCACTATATCGACAACCCCGCCTCCGGCCGGGTGCTGCGCAAGCTCGGCTTCCAGCCGACCGGCCGTGTCGTCCCGCGCTACTCGCGCGGACGTGGCGGCGAGGTGCAGTGCGTCGAGTACGAACAGCGCCTGTCCGACGAAGGCCGCAGCGACGACCCGTGCGATCGAATGGCGGCCTGAACTAAACTGCCGGTGGCGTGCCGCGCGGATGCGTG
>DATIGZ010000090.1:0-6139 GCA_035481255.1 Sphingomonas sp.
CCGCGAGACATCCCGGGCGAGCGCGCCGAGGTCGAAACCCGAAGCCGCGGCGACCGCGGCGGTCAGGATCTCGAACGCGTCGCCGCGCAGCCCGTCGTAGAATTCAGGGAACATCGCCTCGACCACCGCACCCTCGGTCTCTCGCGCGAGCAGATCGGTGGCCGCGGTCGGCCCGCCGCGCAGCACGGCGAGAGCATCGGCGAAGGTCATGCGGTGGATCGCGTCGAGCACCAGCGGAGTCGCGCGGTCGGCGGCATCGACGGCAAGGTCATTGAGCGCGATCGCGATGCGGGAGCGAACCGCGTTGGTACGCAGGATCGCGGCGATCACCGCCCACGTCCGGTCACCGGAGGAGTCGGGCATCCGCAGCCGCGTCAGCTGGTCGTCATAGAAGCCGCCCGGCCGGATCAGCCGGTCGAACGCGCGCTGGCTCGACAGTGTGAGCAGGCGGCGCACGCCTTCCTCGACCGTGTAACCGCCGGGGCCGGTCATGCAGCCTGCCAACGCAGCGACCGGCAGCAATGCAGCTCCCGCGATCAGCCGGCGGCGGCTGGTATTCTCGAACATCACGCATCTCCCTCTACTCGCGCCAACGCGCGGGCGGGCGATGGGATGCCGCGACTGACCCTGTGCTGAACCGCCCCTAGCGCGTCGGGTAGTTGGGCGCCTCACGCGTGATCGTCACGTCATGGACGTGGCTCTCGCGCAGGCCCGCACCGGTGATGCGGACGAAGCGGCCCTTCTTCTGAAGGTCCGGGATCGTCGCCGAGCCGGTATAGCCCATCGCCGCCTTGATGCCGCCGACGAGCTGGTGGATCACGTCCTTGGCCGGGCCCTTGAACGCCACCTGCCCCTCGATCCCCTCGGGGACGAGCTTGAGCTGGTCCTTGATATCGCCCTGAAAATAGCGGTCGGCCGAGCCGCGACCCATCGCGCCGACACTGCCCATGCCGCGGTAGGACTTGTAGGCGCGGCCCTGATACAGGAACGTCTCGCCCGGCGCTTCCTCGGTGCCCGCGAGCAGCGAGCCGACCATGCAGGTCGAGGCACCCGCCGCCAGCGCCTTGGCAAGATCGCCCGAGGTGCGCAGGCCGCCATCGGCGATCACCGGCACGCCCGACTTGGCGGCTTCGTTGGCGCTGTCCATGACGGCGGTGAGCTGCGGCACGCCGACGCCCGCGACGACGCGGGTGGTGCAGATCGAACCCGGACCGATGCCGACCTTCACGCCATCGGCGCCCGCGCCGATCAGCGCCTTGGTCGCCTCGCCCGTCGCGACGTTGCCGGCGACGACCTGAACGCGGTTGGACAGCTTCTTCACCCGCTCCACGGCGCGCGCGACGTCCTTGTTATGGCCGTGCGCGGTGTCGATGACGATCAGGTCGACCTCGGCATCGACCAGCGCCTCGGTCCGCTCGAAGCCCTTGTCGCCGACCGTAGTCGCGGCGGCGACGCACAGACGGCCCGCGCCGTCCTTGGTCGCGTCGGGATAGGTGACGGCCTTTTCGATATCCTTGACGGTGATCAGACCGACGCAGCGATAGGAATCATCCACTACCAGCAGCTTCTCGATCCGGCGGGCGTGGAGCAGACGGCGCGCTTCCTCCTGCCCGACCCCGGTCGAAACCGTGGCGAGGTTCTCGTGCGTCATCAGCTCGCTGACCGGCTGCTTCGGGTTCTCGGCGAAGCGCACGTCACGGTTGGTGAGGATGCCGACCAGCTTGCCGTCCGCCTCGGTCACCGGGATGCCGCTGATCTTGTGCCGCGACATCAGCGCCTGCGCTTCGGCCAGCGTGCCGTTGGCGCGGATCGTGATCGGGTTGACGACCATGCCGCTTTCGAACCGCTTGACGATCCGCACCGCCTCAACCTGCTCCTCGATCGAGAGATTGCGGTGGAGCACGCCGATGCCGCCGAGCTGCGCCATGACGATCGCCATGTCGGCTTCGGTCACCGTGTCCATCGCCGAGGACAGGATCGGGATGTTGAGCTTGAGGTCGCGCGTCACATGGGTGCGGGTGTCCGCCATGCTGGGCAGCACTTCGGATTCGCCCGGATAAAGAAGGACGTCGTCGAAGGTGAGGCCGAGGGGGATATCCATGTGGTGCGCCAATGTCCTGAGTCGGAAGTTGGCGGCCCATGTAACCGTGGTTACCGGCGGACGCTAGGGGGTGACGTCGATCGTCATGCGGCGGCGCGATCGAGCAGAGGATAGAGCGCGCGCTGTTCCTGAAGGATGCGGGCACGCATCGCCTTTCGCAGGGTCGCCGACGACGCGCGATAGCCGTCCCAATCGGCCAGCACCTGATCCATCGACCAGCGGCGGACATGGCTTGAGGACGCCGCGACGCTTTCCGCAATATTCTCGCGCAACGACGCGACGCGGTCGCGATCGATCGAGGTGGCGCTGTTCATCGACAGATAGTCGCAAGCAGCATCCACCTGCTTGCGCCGCTCCGCGCTCGCCTTGCTCAGCTTCCAGCGGATGTTCGCCAGCGTCGCCCGGTCCGGCGTGTCGTTCAGGGTCAGCCGCTCCAGCTCGTCCAGGCAGGAGAGCAACGCGTCATGCGCGCGCTTCAGCTCCAAAAGCACCGTCGCCTCCTTCCATGCGCCGCAGCGGGGCGATGGCCTGTGCGGCAACATGTCTTCAATCATTCGATCGTCGAAACGTTCCGCGCGGACCGGCGCTAAGGCGAAGCGGACGGCGACTTGCGGGCAATCGGCATATACTTGGCGAGGCGGGATTCGAGCAGCCGGACAAGATCCGGATCCATGAACTCATAATCGTCCGGGATATCGAGGCAGACGACGCGCTTGTCCTTGAGCTGGGGCCGGAAATGCTTCTGGAGCTTGTTGCGGTGCGCGCGTTCCATCACGAAGATCGTGTCGGCCCATTCGACGAGTTCGGGGGTAAGCGGATTCTCGGCATCATGGTTCGTCCCCGCCGAGCTGACCTCGACCCCGGCGCGATCGGCAAAGATATGCTCGGCGGTAGGGCTGCGCAGCCGGTTCTGGCTGCAAACGAACAGATAGCGCTTCATGCGTCTCCCGCCCGCGCGAGCAGCAATTTCGCCTGCTCGACGTGCATGTCCTCGATCATCCGGTCCTTGTAGCGCTCCGCGCCGCCTCCCGCCGCGGCGATCAGGGCACGGGCGTCGTCCAGCTCGCCGGACGTGGGATCGAAGGCGGTGCGAGCGATATCGATCTGGTTGGGATGGATCAGGCTCTTGCCGTCGAAGCCGAGCAGGCGCCCCTCCGCCGCCTCGGCGGCGAGACCTTCGGGATCGTCCAGCCTGTTGAACACGCCGTCGAGCGCCCAGATCTCACGCCCGCGCGCGGCAAGGACGATCAACTGGAGCGCAAGCTGCATCTGCGCGCGGCCCGCGGCGGGCGGGAGCCTGAGCGACGCCGCGAGATCGTTGGTACCCGCGATCAGCCCCGCCATCTCGACGCCCCAGCCGGTGGCGCTGGCGATCTGGCCGACATTCATCACCCCGGCAGCGGTCTCGATCATCGCCAGCACCGGCCGATCCGAATAGGCGGCCGCGTAGATGATCGTCTCCGGCTGCTCGACCTTGGGGAGGATCACATGCGTCGCGGCGGACTTCTTGACCGCCTTCAGGTCCTTCTTCCAGTGATCGCTGTCCTGCGCGTTGACGCGGATGCCGAAGGGACGATCGCCAAATCCCTCCGCGGTCTTCGCCGCTTCGCGCGCGGCTTCCTTGTCCTCCGCCTTCACCGCATCCTCCAGATCGAGGATGACCATATCGGCGGGCAGGCCCCGCGCCTTTTCGATCGCGCGCGGGTTCGACGCGGGAAGAAACAGCGCGGTGCGCGGGGCGATGTAATGGACTGTGCTCATGACCGCTCTATGCTAGCATCCATCGGCCTTTGCGAGGTCCGACGCGATTTCGGACCCGCCGCGATTTTCGGGGGAGTGACATGGAACTGACGGTTGGCGCCTTCTTCATCGGCATGCTGCTGGTGCTGCTTTACCTCTTCTCCAGCATCAAGATCGTGCGGCAAGGCTATGAATATACGATCGAACATTTCGGCCGATTCACCACGGTCGCGAAGCCGGGGTTCAACCTCTACCCGGCGTTCTTCTATCGCGTCGGCCGCCGTGTGAACATGATGGAGCAGGTGATCGACATCCCGGGGCAGGAAATCATCACCAAGGACAACGCGATGATCTCCACCGACGGCGTGGTGTTCTTTCAGGTGCTCGACGCGGCCAAGGCGGCCTATGAGGTGTCGGACCTGTACGTCGCGCTGCTCCAGCTCACCACGACCAACCTGCGCACCGTGATGGGGTCGATGGACCTCGACGAGACGCTGTCGAAGCGTGACGAGATCAACGCGCGGCTGCTGTCGGTGGTCGATCACGCGACCACGCCATGGGGCGTCAAGATCACCCGCGTCGAGATCAAGGACATCCGCCCGCCCGCCGACATCGTCAACGCGATGGGCCGCCAGATGAAGGCCGAGCGCGAGAAGCGCGCCAACATCCTCGAGGCGGAAGGTTCGCGCGCGTCGGAGATCCTGCGCGCCGAGGGCCAGAAGCAGGCACGCATCCTCGAGGCCGAGGGCCGCAAGGAATCGGCCTTCCGCGACGCCGAGGCGCGTGAGCGCGCGGCCGAGGCCGAGGCCAAGGCGACCGAGCTCGTCTCACAGGCCGTGGAGTCGGGTTCGGCGGCGTCGCTCAACTACTTCATCGCGCAGAAGTACGTCGAAGCGGTGGGCAAGTTCGCGACCTCGCCCAATGCCAAGACGATCCTGTTCCCGGTCGAGGCGACTCAGCTGATCGGCACGCTGGGCGGGATCGGCGAACTGGCGAAGGACGCGCTGGGCAAGCTCGATCCGCCCGCCGCGCCGCCTGCGGCTCCCGCACGCGTCCGCCAGTCGCCCTTCGTGCAGAAAGACGGCGAATGAACTGGAGCGAACAGGGCGGCTTCATCTGGCTGATCCTCGCCGCGGTGCTGGCGATCGCAGAGCTGATGCTGCCCGGCGTCTATCTGACCTTCGTCGCGATGGGCGCCGGGATCACCGGCATCCTCGCGCTGCTGTTTCCGGAGCTGGGGCCGGTGGGTCAGCTGGTGAGCTTCGCGGCGTGGTCGACGGTGTTCGTGCTGGTCGGCAAGCGCTGGTACGGCGCCAACCCGGTGCCGAGCAGCGACCCGGATCTCAACAACCGCGCCGCGCGGATGATCGGTCAGACGGTGACGGTGGTCGAAGCGATCAGCGGCGGAACCGGCCGGGTGCGTGTGGGCGACGGCGAATGGCCCGCCGAAGGGCCGGACCTCGAGGCCGGCGCAAAGGTGCGGATCGCGGGTGTGCGCGGCGGTGTCGTGGTCGTCGAGGCAGTGAAGGCGATCGAGCCCCCCGCCGCCTGATCGAAGCGCGTCGTCGCGACGCCCGAAACATGCTATGATCTGCCGCAAGAACAGAGTCGAAGAGTCGCGTCCTCGCAAGATGGAGGAACAGCATGCCGGCATCGATCGACGAAGCAAAGCTCCACGCGTTCATTGGCAAGATGCTGGGGGACCTTGGCGGCGCGATGGCCGTACCCACCGTGCGCATCGGCCTTCGGCTGGGCTTGTTCGAGGCACTTGCGCAAGGCCCGGCCACCCCGGCCGAACTCGCCGCGCGCGCGGACGGATTGCACGAGCGTTATGTACGGGAATGGGCACTGGCTCAGGCGGCGAACGGCTATGTCGATTTCGACCCCGCGACCGGGCGATTCAGCATGTCGCCCGAGCAGGCGATGGTCTTCGTGAATCCGGACAGCCCGGTCTATCTGGCGGGCGCGTTCGAACTGGTCGCGGCGATGATCGAGGCTGAGCCGAAGGTCGAGGCGTGTTTCCGCCACGGCACCGGGGTACGTTGGGGCGATCATGCCGGTTGCCTGTTCTGCGCCACCGGCGCCTTCTTCCGGCCCGGCTATGTCAACAACATCGTCCAGGCGTGGATTCCGGCCCTGCGCGGAGTCGAGGCCAAGCTGCGCAACGGCGCGAAGGTCGCCGATATCGGATGTGGCGTCGGCTTTTCCACCTTGTTGATGGCGGAGGCCTATCCGGAAAGCGAATTCACCGGCTACGACTTCCACGCGCCGTCGATCGACGAGGCGCGCCGCCACGCC
>DATIGZ010000091.1:0-8684 GCA_035481255.1 Sphingomonas sp.
GGATGCTGCCCTCTTCAGGCACCGCGGTCTTGCCGCCCATCTGGGGCGCGGCCGCCAGCCGTTCATGGACGAGGATCGAGGGCATTCCCTCGGGCACCATCACGAAGCGCTGGAGC
The DNA here is from genome assembly GCA_035481255.1 of Sphingomonas sp. GTDB lineage: Bacteria > Pseudomonadota > Alphaproteobacteria > Sphingomonadales > Sphingomonadaceae > Sphingomonas. The sequence continues at coordinate 117 of DATIGZ010000091.1, forward strand.
GTGCGCCCGCCCTGCAGCATCTTGAGGACATCCGCCTGACTGATGCCAGCGGGCACGCGATACTCGCCCGCCTGAATCGGACCGTCGCCGCCAAAGATGCGCGCCATCCACAGGAACGTATCGGCGTCGCGGATCGCGCCCGCCTTTTCCATCGCCTCGGCCGCCGAACGCATCGTCGCGCCGGCGGGCACCTCGACCGTGACATTGGCTTTTGCCGGTCCCGGCCCACCCCACTGGTTCGCCGCCCAAAAGGCCGCGCCCCCGATCAGGAGGACGGCGATGGCGCCCAAACACCCAAGCTTGCGCAACATCGCCGTACTTCCCCCGTGGAGATCAGACCGCCTTCATCACCAGCGATGCGTTGGTGCCGCCGAAGCCGAACGAGTTGTTCAGCACAGCCTTCACCTTGCGCTCCTTGGCGGTGTGCGGGACCAGGTCCACGCCCGCGCAATTCTCGCTCGGATTGTCGAGGTTGAGCGTCGGCGGGACGATCCCGTCACGCATCGCGAGGATGCAGAAGATGCTCTCCACCGCGCCCGCACCGCCCAGCAGATGGCCGATCGCCGATTTGGTCGAGCTCATCGACAGGTCGCCGATCGCGTTGCCGAACAGCTTGCGCACCGCGCCCAGCTCAAGCTCGTCGCCCAGCGGGGTCGAGGTGCCGTGCGCGTTGATGTAGTCGATGTCGGAAAGGTCGAGGCCCGACTTCTTCATCGCCATCTGCATCGAACGGAACGCGCCCGAGCCTTCGGGATGCGGCGCGGTGACGTGATAGGCGTCGCCCGACAGGCCGTAGCCGACGACCTCGGCATAGATCTTCGCGCCGCGCGCCTTGGCCCGCTCATATTCCTCGAGCACGACAATGCCCGCGCCCTCGCCCATGACGAAGCCGTCGCGGCCCTGATCCCAGGGGCGGCTGGCGCGCCACGGCTCGTCGCGGAACCCGGTCGACAGCGCGCGCGCCTGACCGAAACCGGCAATGCCGATCGGGCACACGGTGCTTTCCGCACCGCCGGCAAGCATCACGTCGGCGTCGTCCATCGCGATCATACGCGCGGCGTCGCCGATCGAGTGTGCACCGGTCGAGCATGCCGTCACGACGGCATGGTTCGGACCCATCAGGCCGTATTTGATCGAGACCTGACCCGAGATCAGGTTGATGAGACGCCCGTGGACGAAGTGCGGCGAGACGCGTTTCGGTCCCTTCTCGGCCAGCACCAGCGATTCGCTCTCGATGCCCGGAAGACCGCCGATGCCCGACCCGATCGAGCAGCCGGCGCGATAGCGCTCCTCCTCGGTCATGTCGGTCAGCCCGGCATCCTCGATCGCCTGACCCGCGGCATCGATACCATAGACGATGAACGGATCGACCTGGCGCTGGATCTTGTGATCCACCCGCTTGCCCGGATCGAAGCCATATTCATGGTCCGCGGGCTTCACTTCACAGGCATAGTTGCTGTGATAGTCGGTGGCGTCGAAGCGCGTGATCGTCCCCGCGCCGGATTTCGACGCGATGATGTTCTTCCAGGCGGTTTCGACGTCCGCACCCAACGGGGTCACGAGGCCAAGGCCAGTCACGACGACGCGGCGCATAATCAGTCTCCGTCAAGGCATCGTGCTGAAAGGTGGGAACCGCTTTTCAGCGAACAACGATGCGGCAGCAAATGGTCTCAAAAAACGAAACGGCTCCCCGCCCCTTTCCGGGACCGGGAGCCGTTCGTCAATTCCTGCCCGTGCGGGCGGCCATGCGGTAGGTCCGCTTAGCCCTGATTCTCGTCGATATAGGTGATCGCGTCCTTGACGGTCGTGATCTTCTCGGCGGCATCATCGGGGATCTCGACGCCGAATTCCTCTTCGAACGCCATCACCAGCTCGACGATGTCGAGGCTGTCCGCGCCCAGGTCGTCGATGAAGCTCGCATCTTCGGTCACCTTTTCGGCTTCGACGCCGAGGTGCTCGACGACGATCTTCTTCACGCGATCGGCGGTCTCGCTCATACCCTGTTCCTTCTTAAATTGGGTCGTTGGATTTCTAATTCCTGAACGCACGTAGAACGCCGCCCGGCCCCGCGCAAGGGGTCGCGAAGCGTTCGCGCCGCGTCAGATCATCGCCATACCGCCGTTGACGTGCAGCGTCTGGCCGGTGACGTAACCCGCCTCTTTGCTCGCCAAATAGACCACCGCGGCGCCGATATCCTCACCCGTACCAAGGTCGCCTGCCGGGATTTTGGTCAGCAGCGCGGTCTTCTGCGCCTCCGGCAAAACATCGGTCATCGCCGAACGCATGAAGCCGGGCGCGACGCAGTTCACGGTGATGTTGCGGCTGGCCAGTTCCTGCGCCAGCGCCTTGGACATGCCGACCAGACCGGCCTTCGACGCAGCATAGTTGGCCTGCCCCGGATTGCCGGTCTGACCGACGACCGAGGTGATCGAGATCATGCGGCCATAGCGCGCCTTCATCATCGGCTTGGCGGCGGCGCGCATCAGGCGGAACGCGGCCTCGAGGTTGACGCGGATCACCTGATCCCACTCCTCATCCTTCATCCGCATCGCCAGATTGTCGCGGGTGACGCCGGCATTGTTGACGAGGATATCGAGCTTGCCGAGCGCCTCGACCGCGCGCGGGACGAGGCCGTCCACTTCGGCACCGTCGGACAGGTTGCACACCAGCGCGATATGATCGCCACCCAGCTCGGCGCGGAACGCCTCCAGCTTCTCGGCATTCGATCCCGAGATCGCCAGCCGGGCGCCCTGCGCCGCCAGCCCCTTCGCGATCGCGGTCCCCAGCCCGCCCGAAGCGCCGGTCACCAGCGCGGTCATGCCTGTAAGGTCGAACATATTCATCTCCTCAGAGCGCCTTCTCGAGCGCCTCGATATCGTCCATCGTCACCACGCTGGTCACGGCCGCGTCGGGCGCGATACGCTTGACCATCGCGCCCAATACCTTGCCGCCGAGCTCGACGAACTCGGTCACATCCGCCTCGAACATCGCCGCCACCGATTCGCGCCAGCGGACCATGCCCGTCACCTGCTCGACCAGCAGTGTACGGATCGTGTCGGGATCGTGCACCGGCGATGCGGTGACATTGGCATAGACCGGCACCAAAGGCGCGCGGATCAGGGTCTCGGCCAGCGCCGCCTCCATCGCGTCTGCCGCGGGCTGCATCATAGGGCAGTGGAACGGCGCCGAGACGGGCAGCAGCACCGCGCGCTTGGCCCCATGGTCCTTGGCGATGCCCACCGCGCGGTCGATCGCAGCCTTGGCACCGGAGATCACCACTTGCGACGGGTCATTGTCGTTGGCCACGGTGCAGACCTCCCCCTCGGCCGCGGCGTCGGCGATCGCCTGCGCTTTGGTAAGGTCGGCACCGAGCAGGGCGGCCATCGCCCCCTCGCCCACCGGCACCGCCGCCTGCATTGCCTGTCCGCGCAGCTTGAGCAGCTTCGCGGTGACGCCCAGGTCCAGCGCGCCGGCGGCGCACAAAGCGGTATATTCGCCGAGCGAGTGGCCAGCGACGAAATCCGCCTTGTCGGCCAGCCGCACGCCGCCTTCCTTCTCCAGCACGCGCAGCACCGCGATGGCGTGCGCCATGATCGCCGGCTGAGCATTCTCGGTCAGCAGCAGGTCGCCCTCAGGCCCCTCGGTCATCAGCTTGAACAGGCTCTGGCCGAGCGCCTCGTCCACTTCCTGAAACACTTCGCGCGCGGCCGCGCTCGCCTGTGCCAGCGCAAGGCCCATGCCCACCGACTGGCTCCCCTGCCCCGGAAAGATGAACGCACGCATGTCTCTGGCTCCCCAATATGAAGCCGCCGCCCTATGCCCGGCAGCTAAATCCCGCAAGATGAACGAACGCGACACGCTTGCGACAATCGGTGACCATTTTCCGGATCGCCTGCGAAACTTCCGCGACACGCCGACCCCAAATTGCTCCTGTCGCCGCTGTTGGCGAGCGCCTGAAAAGACGAGGAGACAAGAGATGAAGAAGTTCGTGCTCGCGGCGGTCGCCGCTTCGATGATCGCCAGCCCGGTGCTGATGGCCGCTCCGGCAGCCGCCGCTCCCCAGCGCCACACCACCACGGTCGTGAAGCACAAGCCCAATGGCCGGGTCGTGGTGAAGCAGAAAGTCGTGAAGCCTGCCCCCGTCCAGTATCGCAACTGGAAGCGCGGCCAGCGTTTCGACAGCCGCTATGCCCGCAACTACCGGCAGATCGACTATCGCCAGTATCGCCACCTGAAGGCACCGCCTCGCGGTTACCGTTATGTACAGTCGGGTAACGACGCGGTGCTGGTCGGCATCACCAGCGGCATCATCGCCGCGGTGTTCGCGAACATGATCCGCTAAACCGGCCGGCAAGTGTCAACTTAGCTTCCTCCGGGCGGCGGGGTGTCAACCACCCCGCCGCCTTGGATTGCGCAATACTTTCCACTTTTAATGTTTTAATTCCAATGCCTGTACACACTTTCATAGAGAAAGTACGAACGCACGAATGTCGCTGACACCCGTCAAATGTGTCAACTTTGTCAACTTGGGGCACCCCGCTCCCACCCGCCCCTTGCCTTTTGCCCCGGCCCGGCGTAGAGGCGCCACCGTTGAGCGGCAGCCTCGGCTGGCCGCTTTTCGTATTTGGAACGACAGCCGGAGGGGCGTCCGCACGGGGCGGCGTCAGCGATCGGCCAACAGTGAGAAGACGCATGGCTCTGTACGAGCATGTGTTCCTTGCGCGCCAGGATCTGGCACAGGCGCAAGTGGACGCACTGGCGGAAACCGCCACCAAGATCGTCGAGGACAATTCGGGCAAGGTCGTGAAGACCGAAACCTGGGGTCTTCGTTCGCTCGCCTATAAGATCGCGAAGAACCGCAAGGCGCATTACGTGATGCTCGAAATCGACGCCCCCGCCGGTGTCGTCGCCGAGCTCGAGCGCCAGACGCAGATCAACGAAGACGTGATCCGCTACATGACCGTCCGCGTGGACGCGCATGAGCAGGGTCCGACCGTGATGATGCGCAAGGGCCAGGAGCGCGAGCGCGGCCGCGGTCGCCGTGATCGTGAAGAAGGTGGCAACACCGGCTTCAGCAACGCGGGCGAGTAAGGAGAAAGACTATGGCACGACCCTTTTTCCGCCGCCGCAAGAGCTGCCCCTTCTCCGCGAAGGACGCGCCCCGGATCGACTATAAGGACGTTCGTCTGCTGCAGGGCTTCGTGTCCGAGCGTGGCAAGATCGTCCCGTCGCGCATCACTTCGGTGAGCGCGAAGAAGCAGCGCGAGCTGGCTATCGCCATCAAGCGCGCGCGTCATCTGGGCCTTCTGCCCTTCATCGTGAAGTAAGGAGCGCAGCTCATGGAAGTCATCCTGCTTGAGCGCGTCGAGAAGCTCGGCCACATCGGCGACGTGGTGAAGGTGAAGGACGGGTTCGCCCGCAACTTCCTTCTCCCGAACAAGAAGGCGCTCCGCGCCAACGAAGCCAACCGCAAGGTCTTCGAAGCCAATCGTGAGCGCATCGTGGCGGACAACGCCGCAAAGCGCACCGAAGCCGAGAAGGAATCGAAGGGCCTTGAGGGTATTTCGGTCACCCTGATCCGTCAGGCGTCGAACACCGGCCAGCTCTACGGCTCGGTCGCGGTGCGCGATATCGTCGAGGCGCTGGTCGCCGACGGTCACAAGGTCACCAAGTCGCAGGTCGTCCTCGACAAGCCGATCAAGTCGATCGGCCTGTTCGAAGTGAAGGTCGCGCTCCACGCCGAAGTCGCCGTGACCGTCAAGGTCAACGTCGCCCGCTCGCCCGAAGAGGCCGAGATGCAGGCGCAGGGCGTCGACGTCATGGCCGCGATGTTCGAAAAGGACGAGACCGGCTTCGTCGAAGCCCGCGACCCGAACCTCGAGCCGGGCGAAATCGCCGCGGACGAGGCTCCGGCCGCCGAGGAGCAGGCCGAGGGCTGACACCCTCGCCGTTCCGGCAAGTCAAAGAGAAGGGCCGCGCGGGAAACCGGGCGGCCCTTTTCCGTTGTGGTGCCGCTTGCAAAGTTGGATTTCGCCTGCTCACCTTGCGACCGTCAAGGGTGAAGCCGGGTCATGATCAAGATTATCGTTCTGGCCGGTCTGGGGTTCATTGCCGCCTCGATGCTCGCGACATGGCTCTACGGTCGCTTCGCAGCCGGTGTGCAGGGTGAACCCTCCTACGTCTTGCCCATTGAGGACGATCGTACCGCGCTCGATCGCCGTATCGGCAGAGCGACGGTCGCGCATCCGGGCGAGAGCGGCCTATTACTGCTCGACGAGAATCTCGATGCCTTCGCCGCGCGCGGCATCTCCGCGCGGCTGGCCGAACGCTCGCTCGACCTCCTCTATTACATCTGGAACGACGACCTCACCGGCCGCATCCTGATGGCGGAGATGCTGGCGGCGGCGGAACGCGGTGTCCGCGTCAGGTTGCTAGTCGACGATATCGGCACCGGGCACAGCTGCGACGCAATGTCGGCGATGGCGCACCATCCGCGGGTCGAAATCCGCATCTTCAATCCGACGCGCGCCCGACCGGGCAGCCTGCGGCGCGGCGTCGAGATGGCGCTGCGCACATTCAGCGTCACCCGGCGGATGCACAACAAGGCATGGATCGCCGACGGACGCATCGCGATCCTCGGAGGGCGAAACATCGGCGACGCCTATTTCGACGCGGCGGAAAGCACCAATTTTCGGGACATGGACGTACTGGTCATGGGCCCCGCGGTCGCCCTGACCGAGAAGATCTTCGACGATTACTGGAACAGCGGGCTGGCGCTGCCGGCGGACAAGCTCGCTCCGCTGCGCGATCCCGATGCGATGCTGGCGCAGGTCGCCCCCGGACTCGCCGCCACCGCCGCCCGCCCCGATGCGCGCGCCTATCTCGATCGCATCGCCGGTCGCCTCGCGATGTTCGATCCCGACGAGACCGAGCCGGACTGGACGCCCACTGCCCGGGTCATCGCCGATCCGCCGGAAAAAGCGCTGGGAAAGAAGGGCGAGAACTGGCTGATGCGCGAACTGCTGCCGGCGTTCGCCAGGACGGAGCAGCGGATCGAGATCACCTCCCCCTATTTCATTCCGGGCGAGGAAGGCACCGCCGCGCTCGCCGATCTTGCCGCACGGGGCATCGCGGTCTCGATCCTGACCAACTCGCTCGCCGCGACCGATGTCGCCGCCGTGCATGGCGGCTACGCCCCTTATCGCGTTCCGCTGCTGAAGGCCGGGATCAGGCTATGGGAACTTCGCCCCGAAGCCGCGGGACGGAAACTCTCCCTGCGCGGATCGAGCAGCGCCAGCCTGCATACCAAGGCGTTCACCGCCGATGGCCAGCGCGGCTTCATCGGGTCGATGAACTTCGATCCGCGATCGGCCTCGCTCAATACCGAAATGGGCGTGGTGTTCGACTGCCCGACGATCGCCGCGAGGATGGAAGCGGTCTGGCAACACGACACCGCGCCGGACCACAGCTTCGCGGTCAGTCTGACGCCCGAAGGCGCGCTGCAATGGCGCGCGAGCGACGACGGAAGGGCCGTGACCCATGACCGCGAACCGGAAGCGTCGCTGTGGCGTCGATTGACCGCCCGTGTCGTCGGGTGGCTGCCCCTGGAATCGCAGCTCTAGGGACGCAGTCGCGTCCTAACGCTGCTCAGGTGGAATATCGCGCAACTTCGCCGACAGCGCAGCGATGTCCCCGACCGGATAGCTCAACGACCGGCGCACGGTGGAAGCGGGCCGCTTCTCAAGCGACAGCCCCGGTCGCCATTCGGTTCTGGGCCTGATCGGTCGCGGCGCGAAACCGCCGCCGCAATTCGGGCAGACATTGTGCAGCCGGTCCTCGACGCATCCCGCGCAGAAGGTGCACTCATAGGTGCAGATACGCGCATCCGCACTGTCGGGCGGCAGGTCGATGTCGCAGAATTCGCAATTGGGCCGCAGTTCCAGTGGCACTATTTCCTCCCGAACAGCTTCTCGATATCGCCATGCGCCAGCTTTACCCAGGTCGGGCGGCCATGGTTGCACTGGCCCGAATGGGGCGTGATCTCCATCTCGCGCAGCAACGCGTTCATTTCCGCGACGGAGAGGACGCGCCCTGCCCGCACCGATCCGTGACAAGCCATTGTCGCCGCGACATGGTCGAGCCGCTCCTTGAGGCTCAACGCTTCGTCGAACGCAGCCAGTTCGTCCGCGATGTCGGTGACCAGCGCGGTGACGTTGCCGCCACCCAGCATCGCCGGGGTGGCGCGCACCAGCATCGCGCGCGGTCCGAACCGTTCCAGTTCAAGCCCGAATTCGGCGAGTTCGGCGAGCCGCGCCTCCAGCCGGTCGCAGGCCGGTTCGTCCAGTTCGACCACTTCGGGCAGCAACAAGGCCTGCGCCGCCACCCCGCCATCGCTCATCGCACGCCGCATCCGCTCAAGCACTAGCCGCTCGTGCGCGGCGTGCTGATCGACGAGCACCAACCCGTCCTCGGCCTCGGCGACGATATAGGTCCGCGCCACCTGTCCCCGCGCCACGCCCAGCGGAAAGCTCGTGACACCCGGCACCGGTTCGGCGGCGGGTTCGGCGC
>DATIGZ010000092.1:0-6230 GCA_035481255.1 Sphingomonas sp.
TGTCGATCACCGCGCCTTCGGTTACCCGCGTGCCGCCCAGCGCGGGGTTGGGACCATAGACGCCCGCTGCGGTGATATCGGCGCGCTGATCGTACAGTCCGTCGACATAGGTGACGGTCAGCCGCGCATCGAACGGCCCCGCGCCCAGCTCCAGATGCGCCTGCCCCTTCCACTCGGGAACCGGATAGAGCGTCGTCTGATAGTTGAGCAGCCCGACGCCGTCATAGCCCGCCTGCACCAGCGTACCCTCGACGAAAATGTCGCTGATCCGGTTCTGCAGCGTGTAGCTGACATTGGCGCCGATCGCGAAACGGCCCGATCCGCCGAACATCTCATTGTTGCGATAGCCGACCACCGCGTCGATGCCCTCGCTGGTGATCGATGCGCCGTTCTGCCACTGGGTGCGCACGCGCGAGATCGCGGTCCGCGCCGTCGCCGCGGTGCACGGGCCGGTCGCGAAGGTGAAGCGCGCCGCCAGCGCCGTGTTGGTGGCACAGGTGTTGCCCGCGCCGGCCGGGAACAGCGTGTTGACCATCGCGATCAGCGGATCGGCGACGATCACATCCTCGATATCATAGCGGTAGTAATCGAGGCTGGCGGTGAAGCCGCCGGCGTTGATCAGGATGCCGCCGCCATAGTTCTTCGAGGATTCAGGAACGAGGTTGGGGTTACCGAACACGTCGATCGGGCGGAACGCGGTGTCGATGATCTGCAGCGCGGTCACCGATCCGTTGGTCAGCACGTTGAGGGGCGGCGCGCGGAAGGTGGTGCCGAACCCGCCGCGCAACGCGAGCCAGTCGGTCACCTGCCAGCGCGCGCGAATCTGCGGGTCGAAGGTCGATCCGGTCGCTCCGCCATAATCCTCGTACCGCGCGGCGAGCTGAAGGTTGAGCGTGTCGAACACCGGCAGCTGCACCTCGGCGAAGAGCGCCTTGACGTCGCCCTGCAGGTCGTAATTGGCATTGGTGCCGAGGAAGCCCAGCGCGCCGCTTGGCGCCGATCCGCCCGAACATGCCGCGGGGTTGGTATTGCCGGTGATCGGCGAATCCCGGCACGGGTTCTGCGCGAGGTTGTTGTTCGCGCCATAGCGACCGGTGATCGACGTATCGCGATATTGCGCGCCGACGCCGAACTGCACCTCGCCACCGGGCAGGTTGATGCCGGTACCACCGCTCAGCGACACCTCGCCGACCATCAGCTCGGTATCGACCGCCGTGGTCGAACGCACGAAGAACCAGTCGGTCAGCGCGGCGCTGTTGGCCGGGCCGTTGGCCACCGGATTGGTCGCTCCGGTCGCGGGGTTGCTCGCGACGGCATTGCCGAACGGGTTGAGCCACAGGCAGCCATTGGCCCCCGGCGTGGCGCCCGTGCAGTTAGGTCCGCCAAAGCCCAGCAGCGCGCGCTGTACGCGGTCGCCGTAGGAATCATAGCCGTCAATGTAGCGGTAGTAGTTGTGATAGGTGAAATTGACGTTGTATTTCAGCCGGTCGCTGATCTCGCCGCGCAGCTCCGCGGTCGCGTGGAAGCTCTCGCTCTTACGCATGCCGCGTGCGGATCCCGGCTCGGATTCATCGCCCAGTGTCGATGGGTTTCCGCCCAGCAGATAGGGGCGGAACAGCAATGTCGGGAACAGAACGCCGATCCCCGCCGGCGTCCCCGGATTGGCCGCGCGATAGGCAATCAGGCCGGGGTTGTTGCCGGGCACGAAGAAGCCCGACTGGCTGATCGCCCCGCTCGCCGGCGAGGGCGGCTGGGTGAGCAGATAGGAAGGCGAGGTCAAATAGTGCGGGATGGTGGTGCGGCCGTACAGCGCCGTCACCTGAAAGGTGGTCGACGGTGCGATGTCGATCTCGACATCGACGAACGCCTGCCCGCGCTTCTCCAGCTCGACCAGATTGTCATACACCGAATATTGATTGTAGCAGCGCGCATCGGCACCGACGAAGCCGCCCAGCGGCGCGCACGACGTGTCCGCGGCGATGCCCGACGCGGGGGCACCCAGCGGCCCGAGGAACAGGAAGTTGGCGGGGTTGCCGCCGCCAGTCCAGCCGCCCTGCGGGTTCTCGGCATAGGGCCGGATCGCCCAGTCACGCTCCTTGGCCATCAGCTGGCCGCGCTTCTGGAAGCCCGCGGCGAGAAGCACGCGGAAATTCTCCCCGACATGGCCATAGCTGAGCGACGCGTCGACATCGCCGTCCGACCCGTCGATGAAGCGCCAGCTGCCCGAGGCCTGGAATCCGCGCTGATTGGTACGGGTGATGAAGTTGACCACGCCCGCGATCGCTTCGGAGCCATAGGTCGCCGCCGCGCCGTCCTTGAGTACCTCGACCCGGCCGATCGCCGCCGACGGCAGCATGTTGATGTCGACCGACGGGACGCCGTTGCCCGATGTCGCGAGCCGCTTCGAATTGAACAGCACCAGCGTCCGCTGCGGACTGAGGCCGCGCAGGTTCACTGTCGCGATGCCCTCGGCACCCTGCGACCGGCTGTCGAACTGATTGGCGTCGCCCAGCGACGCGCTCGAACTCGGCAGCGCCTTGACCAGATCGAGCGTGGAAGGATTGCCCTGTTTCGCCAGTTCCTCGGCGCCGATCACGTCGACCGGCAGCGCCGCGTCTTCCGGCGTACCCGCGATCAGCGATCCGGTGATCACCACTTCGGGCTCGCCGCCGTCCTGCGCATACACCGGCGAAGCGCCCGCGATGACCAGCGCCGTGAACCCGCACGCCCCCAATAGCTGCTTCTTCATAGATCCCACTCCCGTTCGGCCGGAACGCTTTGCGGCTCCATACCGTAAACTCGAATAGATCGATTCTCGTGGCATCGGTCAAGACAACAAAACCGTTGCAAATTGCCACCTACACTAGCGTATATCGGGACAATCCGCGCGGCGGTGCAGCATAAGGGTATGCTGAACGATAGTTCGAAACCGCAGCATTCTTGTGCCACAGATCCCCCGTTACACCGTTCCGCATTCACGATATGCTGACACCATGCGCGGTCGCTGGCAGCTACTCCTCCCCGGTCTCGTCCTTGCCGTCGGCATCGGCATCGGAGCATTCGCCTTCGCGCAATCCCATGAAATCGGAAGAACCGACCCGCACCGGGCGGCCAGCTACCGCCCGCCTTTGTTCAACTTTTCAGAGACCTATACCGACGGCTCGGCACTCGGGATCGCGATCGGATCCTCGCAGGACGAGGCAATCCGCGCGGCAGAAGCCGGCGGGTATCTTATCGTGCCCGCCGGTTGGGGCGACGACCGGCCCGGCGGCGCCGCCCTCTACGAGAAGTCGGAGCTTCGCCGGACCATGCTGCGCCAGAGCCAGCTCTCCTGGCGCGATCCGCGCGGAGTCTGGAGCGGGATGATTATCGAGTTTCGCAACGGGCGCGTCCACAGCGTGAACGTCTACTACATCAACTTCGAAATGATGTGATCCGACCGGCATTGGCGTTTGAAAACCCGCGCGGTTATGACCGCATCATGAGCCATCAATCCGTTCGCGATGACCTGTCCGCACGCGCACCGGACCTGTCGATTATCGAAGCCGAACAAAGCACCGCGACGGTCGCGGAAGCCGCTCTGGCATTGGGCGTGACGCCCGGGCAGATCGCCAAGACGCTGGCGCTGCGCGTCAACGAGCGCATCGTGCTGGTGGTGGCGCGCGGCGATGCCCGGCTGGACAATCAGAAGACCAGGGCGGCGCTCGGCGGCAAACCGCGCATGCTCGACGCTGAGCAGACGCTCGCGGCCACCAGCCATCCCGTGGGTGGTGTCTCGCCCTTCGGCCTTCCCGACCCGCTGCCCGTCTATTGCGACGTCAGCCTGCGCGCCTTCGCCACCGTCTTCCCCGCCGCCGGGTCGCGCAACAGCTCGGTCGAGGTCGAAACGGAGAGGCTGGCAACACTGCTCGACGCGGAATGGGTGGATGTGTGCACGCCGCCGGTTGAGGACTGAGCCTCCCCTACAGAAGAACGCCAGACCGCCTTGCCATCAATCCAATAGCCGGCACCACGACCAGACCGTCATCCCGGCCTTGTGCCGATATCCGCCGGGGGCAAGCGGGGAGCAAGAGGCTCCAACCTACCGTCCGCTACACCGCGAATCCCGGCCTCAGAACCCGCCCAGCCGTGCGAACCGGTCGCGGTGATAGGCCGTATTACCCCACACCTGCTCGAGCACGCGCATGCGCTTGAGCGTGAAGCCCGCATCATATTCGTCGGTCATGCCGATGCCGCCGTGCAGCTGGATCAGCTCGCGGCTCATCAGATGCCCGACCTCATTGGCCTTGCCCTTGGCGAGCGACGCCGCCTGTCGCGTGTCGCCGCCCCGATCGATCGCGGCAAGCCCCGCCTCCACCGCCGAGCGCATCAGCTCGATCTCGCTGAACAGGTTGGCCATGCGATGCTGAAGCGCCTGGAAGGTCGCCAGCACCTGCCCAAACTGCACGCGCTGCTTGAGATAGGCGAGCGTGGTGTCGAACGCCTGCCCCGCCATGCCCAGCATTTCCGCGGCGGCCAGCACCGCCGCGCGATCGAGCACCGCGTCGAGCAGCTTGTCGCCGCCCTCGGCCAGCTTCTCCGCCGCCGCACCGTCGAACGTCACTTCGGCATGGCTGCGGAAGTCGGCCAAATGGCGGCGCGACGCGCTGACACCCTGCCCGGCCTCCACCAGATACAGCCCGTCGGTCGCCGCAACCACGAACAGCCCCGCGCTGTCGCCCTCGGCGACGAACGCCTTGGTGCCGCTGAGCTTGCCGCCCTCGACCTTGGCGGCGATCGCGGAAGGATCGTGGCGCGGCCCCTCATCGACCGCGAGGGTCGCGACCAGTTCCCCGCCGGCGATGCGCGGCAGATATTTCGCCTTCTGCTCCTCGCTTCCGCCGAGCAGGATCGCCGAGGCGGCCGCGGCCGACGCCGCCAGCGGGCTGGCGGTCATCGTCTTGCCGAGCTCCTCGATGACAAGGCCAAGGCTGAGCCAGCCAAAGTCGCTGCCGCCCTGAGCTTCGGGAATGATGATCCCGGTCCAGCCCATTTCGGCCATCGTCGCATAGGCGCCGGCGTCATAGCCCGCGGCCTCGTTCGCATCGCGCACCTTGCGCCATGCCGAAACCGGACTCTCATTCCCCGCCCAGTCGCGCGCCATGTCGCGGAGCATCGTCTGTTCTTCGGTCAGAACGGCCATTTCACTTTATCCTTCTTCTCCCCCTCCCGCTGCCAGGAGAGAGAAACAATCACTGATGATCCAGCATCCCGAGGATGCGTTTGGCGATGACGTTGTTCTGGATCTCGGTCGATCCGCCGTAGATCGTCGTCGCCTTGCCGAAGAGCCAGCCGCGCACGCCCTGCAGCTGCGCGTCGGTGAACCCCTCGCCTTCCCAGCCAAGGCCGGCGAGGCCCTGAATCTCGATCATCAGCTCGGCGCGTTCCTGCCCCAGCTTCGTCCCCACGGTCTTGAGGATCGACGACACCTCGGAGACGCCGCCCACCGCCTTGCTCTCCGCCTGCACGCGCATCGCGGTGAGCAGGAAGGCGCGCCAGTCCATCTCGAACTTGGCGATGCGCGCGCGCAGGTCGGGGTCGGCGACGCGTCCCCGATCATCGGCGCCGACATATTTCTTGGCGATGTCGGCAAGCGACGGCCCGCCCGGCATCATCCGCGATCCGCCGCCCGACAAATTGGTGCGCTCGTGCTGGAGCAGGCGCTTGCCGATCGTCCAGCCCTGCCCCTCCTCGCCGACGCGGTTCTCCTTGGGCACTTTCACATCGGTGAAGAAGGTCTCGCAAAAGGGCGACATGCCGCTGATCATCTGGATCGGCTTCACCTCGACGCCCGGCGAATCCATGTCGATCAGGACAAAGGTGATGCCGCCCTGCTTCTTGGTCTTGTCGGTGCGGACGAGGCAGAAGCATTTGTCGGCCCATTGCCCGCCCGACGTCCAGGTCTTCTGGCCGTTGACGACATAATGGTCGCCGCGGTCCTCTGCGAAAGCCTGAAGATTGGCGAGGTCGGATCCGGCGTTCGGCTCGGAATAGCCCTGGCACCAGCGCACTTCGCCTTTGGCGATCGCCGGAATATGCTCGCGCTTCTGCGCCTCGTTGCCATATTCCAGCAGCGTCGGGCCGAACATCATCACGCCCATGCCGCCGATCGGGTTCCACGCGCCGATCCGCGCCATTTCCTCCTGCAGCACGCGCGCCTCGGCGCGGCTCACGCCGCCGCCTCCATATTC
>DATIGZ010000093.1:0-9652 GCA_035481255.1 Sphingomonas sp.
AAAGCCGCTCAAGCCGATCGACGCGGCTGCGATCGGCTTTTCGGCGAAAGACGGGCTGCCCGCGAATATCGGCGGCGTAAGTGGCTGGCTGCGCGTCGAAACCGACGGTTCGGTCAGCGGCTGCACGCTGGCCGCGCCGACCCAGATCGACCGCTTCGACCTGGGTGTTTGCGAACGGTTGCGAGCATGGCGGTTTCAGCCCGCGGTGGATCATGCCGGGAAAATCGTCGCGGCCGATTATTATTTTGGAGCTTCCCGCCGATGATCATCCATGAAGGCAAGCTCGACGATCCGCAGGTGATCGCCCTGCTGGAGGTCCATGCCGGGGGCATGCTCGCCAACTCGCCGCCGGGGACGTGCCATTTCCTCGACCTGTCGGGGCTGAAGACCCCCGACATCACCTTCCTGTCGGCATGGGAGGGCGAGACACTGCTGGGAATCGGCGCGGTCAAGCAGGCCGACGGCATGACGGGCGAGGTCAAGTCGATGCGGACGACCGAGGCGGCGCTGGGACGCGGCGTCGGAACCGCGATCCTGCGGCATATCATCGCTCTGGCACAAGAGCGCGGATACGCCGCGCTCAAGCTGGAGACCGGGACCGGCGAGGCGTTCGACGCGGCGCATGCGCTGTACGCGCGGCATGGCTTCATCCCCTGCCCGCCCTTCTCAGACTATGAGGCGGGCGAGTTCAACCGCTTCTTCGCGCTGGAGCTTCAACGCGCTTGATCGCGCGGCGCGACCTCCCTTATTGCACTGCATCATGGTCGACCCGATGATTCCGCCTTCGGGCGACAGCTCCTCCCGCCTCAAGCCGCTGCCGATGCTGATCTTCAGCTCGCGCTGGTTGCAGCTGCCGCTCTATGTCGGCCTGATCGCCGCGCAGTGCGTCTATGTGTTCCTGTTCCTCAAGGAACTGAAGCATCTGGTGATGCACGCCTGGGAGTTCACCGAACAGCAGATCATGCTGGTGGTGCTGGGCCTGATCGACGTGGTGATGATCTCAAACCTGCTCGTCATGGTGATCGTCGGCGGGTACGAGACCTTCGTCTCGCGGCTGGGGCTGCAGAACCATCCCGACCAGCCCGAATGGCTGAGCCACGTCAACGCCGGCATCCTGAAGGTGAAGCTGGCGATGGCGATCATCGGCATTTCGTCGATCCATCTGCTGCGCACCTTCATCGAGGCCGGCGCGATCGGCACGCCCACGGGCCGCGTCACCGAGACCGGAGTGATGTGGCAGACGATCATCCACATGGCCTTCATCGCATCGGCCATCGGCATCGCCTGGGTCGACCGGATGACCCAAACCAAGCACTGATCCGCTCCCTAAGCCCGCATTAGGGATAGTTCTTGGCCGGCAGTTGACGGCCCCGCGCTATTCGCTCCGATGAACCGGTGGGGATTGGGGCGATGAAGGAAATCATGATCGGCGGAGCCGCGATCGCGCTTGCGACGGGGGCTTATTTCCACGGGCCGCTCAAGATGGGCGAGACCTATGACCGATCGCCGATCGAGGTGTATCGCATCGTCGAATCGAGCCCCCTGCCGTCGATGTTCGACAAGATGGTCTACAACCAGCGCGGTGGCGCGGTGACCCGCGGTGGCGAACCCGAAAAGTCGATGATCTGGTATTTCCATGCCAACGGGAAGCAGGTCGCCAAGTACATCGTGAGCATCGCTCCGTCAGGAACGAGCAAGACGCGCGTCCAGACCAGTTTCGAGATGAGCGACGACGCCGAGAAGGCGCTGGGTCAGGGCTTCGCGATTTCGGGCGCGGATCAATATGCGGTGATCGGACGCGTATCGATGAACGAACAGATCGATTCGCGGCTGGACAAGCGTCCCTTCGACTATTCGAAAATCTCGGACGCGATGTCCGCCTATGTCCTCACCAACATGAACAAGATCCAGGGTCAGGCGCTGGAGTCGATGGACAAGGCCGCGACGGAGTTCAAGAAGATGGACGACCAGCGCGACTATCAGCGGGCACAGGCCGAGAACCGCAAGTACAAACCCGGCGAACCGATGGTGCGTTGAGTTAGGGTTCGCGCCTGGCGACCTTCGTCACCCCGGTTCTGTGCCGGGGCCGCCCGATCGATCCCGGCACAAGGCCGGGATGGCGGCTGGGGCAGTCAGCTCAATTCCAATAGTCGAGCATGTCGGCGGTGATCCAGCCGTTGACGTAGTTGAGGTAGAACAGCGCGAACAGCGCGGTCGCCACGGCGGTGGTGCGCAGCGCGATCTTCGCCGCCGGGAAATGCTGGGGCGCGCTTTCGGCCTGCCCCTTCACCAGCGCCTCTCCCGCCTCCACGCTGGTGCGCCCGTGGAAGGGCAGCACCAGAAACAGCGCGAGGAACCAGAACAGGAAATAGATCGCCAGCGCGCTGGGCCAACTCATCGCTTCAAACCTCGATCAGCAGAACATCGACGACCGGCTTCTTGCCGGTCCATTTGACCGCGACGCGGCGGGTGGCGAGACGGACCGCCTCGCGCAACTTGTCGCGGTCGCCGCCCTTGAAGCCCGACACCGCCTTCGCGGCCGCCTCCGCGGCTTCCTCCAGATACGGTTCGCGATCCTCCTCGACCGGCACGCCCTGGATCCGTACCTCAGGAGTGGCGGCCAGCTTGCCGCTCGCCTTGATCGCGACCGCAACCGACATCTGGCCGTACAGACCGAGCTTGCGGCGCTCGTTCATCGTCGCGCCATCGGCCGGGAGAATGACGTCCCCGTCGAGGACGAGGCGACCGGCGGGCGCATGACCGAGCTTCCGGGGCTTGCCCGGGGCAAGCCGGATGATCTCGCCATTGGTCTGCACCACGGCGCCCGGGATGCCCTGTTCGATCCCGAAACGCGCCTGCTCGGCGATATGGCGCATCTCGCCATGGACGGGGACGAGGATCTCGGGACGGATCCAGCGATACATCTCGGCCAGCTCCGGACGGCCGGGGTGACCCGAGACATGGACGAAGGCCTGACGGTCGGTGACCATCTCGACGCCCTTGGTCGCTAGCGCGTTCATGATGCGGCCGATCGCCAGCTCGTTGCCCGGGATCTGCTTGGACGAGAAGATGACGCGATCGCCCTTGTCGAGCTTGAGCGCGTGCGTGTCCTCGGCGATGCGCGCAAGCGCGGCGCGCGGCTCGCCCTGCCCGCCGGTGGCGACGATCATCACCTTGTCGCGCGGCAGCGTCATCGCGGTGTCGAAATCGACCGTCTCGGGGAAGTTGCGCAAATAGCCGGTGGCCTTCGCCACGCGCAGGATACGATCGAGCGAGCGGCCCGCGACGCACATCGCGCGGCCGGTATCGCGCGCCGCCTCGCCCAGCGTCTGGAGCCGGGCGGCGTTGGAGGCGAAGGTGGTGACGAGCACACGGCCCTTGGCGCCGGCGATGACGCGGTCGAGGCCCTCGCGGACCTCCTGCTCCGAGCCCGAGGCTTCCGGATTGAACACGTTGGTGGAATCGCAGACCAGCGCGAGGACGCCCTCGTCGCCGATCTCGGTCAGTTCCTCCGCGGTCGAGGGCGAGCCCATCACCGGCGTGTCGTCGATCTTCCAGTCGCCGGTGTGGAACACACGGCCATAAGGCGTGTCGATCAGAACGGCATTGCCCTCTGGAATCGAGTGCGCCAGCGGCACGTAGCGGATGCCGAAGGGGCCCAGCTCGAACGTCTCCTCCTCACGCACCACGTTCAGCTCGACGCGGTCGGTAAGCCCTTCCTCGTCGAGCTTGCCGTGGATCAGGCCCGCGGTGAACGGCGTCGCATAGAGCGGCACGCCGAGGTCGCCGGCGAGATAGGGCAAGGCGCCGATATGATCCTCATGCCCGTGGGTCAGCACGATGCCGAGCAGGTCGTCGAGCCGTTCCTCGATGAACTGGAGGTCGGGCAGAATCAGGTCGATGCCCGGATAATCGGGATTGCCGAAGATCACCCCGCAATCGACCATGATCCACTTGCCGCGGCAGCCGTAGAGATTGACGTTCATGCCGATCTCGCCGGAACCGCCAAGCGCGAGGAAGAGAAGTTCGTTGCCGGGTGTCACTGATTTCCAGTCTGAATATAGATCCGTTCGCCCTGAGCTTATCGAAGGGCTGCTCTTCCTGCTCGGATGCAGGACAGGGCTTCGACAAGCTCAGCCCGAACGGGGTTAGTGATGATCGGACCAAGGATCAAACGCTGGATCCGTGCGCCCGCTCCCAGAGGATCGCAAGCCCCTGAATGGTCAAATCAGGCTCGATCGCGTCGAAAGCGTCGGTATGCTTCTCGAACAACACCGCGAGGCCGCCGGTGGCGATGACCTTCACGGGGCGGCCGATCTCCGCCTTCATCCGCGCGACGAGTCCCTCGATCATCGCCACATAGCCCCAATAGATGCCGATGTGCATCTGATCCGCGGTATTGAGGCCGATGACGCTGGTCGATTGCGGCGCCTCGATCGCAACGCGGGGGAGTTTGGCGGCGGCGCTGACCAGCGCGTCGAGCGAGAGGTTGATGCCCGGCGCGATGATGCCGCCCTTATAGGCGCCCTCGTAATCCGCGACCTCGAACGTCGTCGCGGTGCCGAAATCGATCACGATCAGGTCGCCGGGATGCTTGTCGTGCGCGGCGATGATGTTGAGCGCGCGGTCGGCGCCCATGCTCTGCGGCTCCTCGACATCGAGGCGGATCGGCCAGCCGTCCTTGCCCGCGATCACCGCGTCGGTCTTGAAGTACTTGCTGGCCAGCACCTGAAGATTGTGGAGCGCGCGCGGCACCACGGTGCCGAGGATGACGCCGGTCACGTCGCCGCGATCGAACCCCTCAAGGCTGAGCAGCTGGCTGAGCCACACGGCATATTCGTCGGCGGTGCGGCGCGGATCGGTGGCGATGCGCCAGCGCGCGCGGATCTCCCGCCCCTCAAGCAGCGCGAAGACGACATTGGTGTTGCCGGCGTCGATGGCGAGCAGCATCGGCCTATGACTCCTTCTGGCCTCTCATATCAGGAACACGTCGCCGGCGTGAATGACACGCCGTGCGCCGGTCGCCAAGCGCAGGATGAGCGCGCCGTCGCCGGTGAGGCCGTCGAACAGCCCGTCGATCGCCTCGCCGTCGGGCAGGCGCGCGGTGAGCGCGGTGCCGGTGGCATGCGCGCGGCCGAGCCAGCGGACGCGAACGGGGTCGATCCCCTCCTGCCGCCAGCGCGAGAGCCAGCGGGCGAAGCCGTCGGCGAGGATGTCGAGGAAGGTGGCGGGATCCACCGGCGCACCGTGCGCGGAAAGGCTGGTGGTGGGGCGATCGGGAAGATCGGGATAGTGCGCGAGATTGACGCCGATTCCGATGACGATCGCGTCGCCCGCACGCTCAAGCAGGATGCCCGAGAGCTTAGCGCCGTCGATCAGCAGGTCGTTGGGCCATTTGAGCGTGGCACCGGCGGGCAGGACGACGCGGACCGCCTCTTCCAGCGCGACCGCGGCGACCAGGGCAAGCGTGGCGGCGGGCGGATCGCTGGGGCGCAGACGAACGAGCGTGCTGGCGTAAAGATTGCCGGGGGGCGAGTCCCACGCCCTGCCCTGTCGCCCCTTGCCGCCGGTCTGGCGCTCGGCGCGAAGCCAGCTGCCCTCGCCCGCCCCCGCCGAAGCGAGCGCGAGCATATCGGCATTGGTTGAGCCGGTCTGTTCGACCGTGCGGATCAAACCGGTCAGAACAGCGTCTTCGCGGCCGCCAGCGACCAGGCACCAATCACCGGGATCAGCAAATAGCCGAGCGGCGAGACGAACAGCGCGGCGGCAGCGATCAGGCCGCCCTCGACGGGGTTGGTCTCACGGCTATATTCCGGCGCGGGCGCGTCGAAGTACATCGTCTTGACGATCTTCAGGTAATAATAGGCGCCGATCACCGACGCGGCGATGCCGATCGCGGCGAGCGGGAACAGTCCGGCCTTCACCGCAGCCTCGAACACCGCGAACTTCGCCCAGAAGCCGAACAGCGGCGGAATGCCCGCGAGGCTGAACATGAAGATCGCGAGCGCGGCCGCCAGCGCCGGACGCGTGCGCGACAGACCCGACAGGCTGGCGATGCTCTCGACCGGCTGGCCGTCCGCATCGCGCATCTGAAGCACGACGAGGAAGCTGCCCAGCGTCATCACGATGTAGATGGTGAGGTATGTCAGCACGCCCGCCACACCCTCGGCCGTGCCGGCGGCGAGGCCGATCAGCGCGAAGCCGATATTGTTGATCGACGAATAGGCGAGCAGGCGCTTGATATTGGTCTGGTTGATCGCGGCGACCGCGCCGAGCACGATCGAGGCGAGCGCGGCGAAGACGACGATCTGGCGCCAGTCGCTGGTCACCGGCCCCATCGCCTCGATCGCGACACGCACGGCGAGCGCGACCGCGGCGACCTTGGGCGCCGATGCGAAGAAGGTCGTCACCGGGGTCGGTGCGCCCTCGTACACGTCGGGAGTCCACATGTGGAACGGGACCGCCGACATCTTGAAGGCGAGGCCGGCGAACATGAAGACGAGACCGAACAGCAGACCGATCTTCGCGGAACCCTCGGCACCGGCATAGGCGCTGGCGATGTCACCGAAGATGGTGGTGCCGCTGAAGCCATAGACCAGCGAGATACCGTAGAGCAGGATGCCCGAGGCGAGCGAGCCGAGGATGAAGTACTTCAGGCCCGATTCCGCCGAACGCACGTCGCGGCGCATGAAGCTGGCGAGGACGTAGGACGCGAGGCTGTTGAGCTCGAGGCCAACATAGAGCGTCAGCAGATCGTTGGCCGAGACCATCATGCCCATGCCCGCGGTCGCGAACAGGATCAGGATGGGATATTCGGGACGCAGATCCTCACCCGAGGTGCGCGCGAAGAAGCGCGGGGCGATGATGATCGAGATCGCCGCGGCGAAGAAGATCAGTACCTTGGCATAGGCGCCGAACAGGTCGGCACGGTAGAGCTTGTCGAACGCCGTCGTGTCGGCGGTGACACCCGGATTGCACAGCGCGATGCCCGCGCCGATCAGCACCAGAACCGCGACCCAGCTGACGGCGCGCGACACGGCCTGGCCGCCCCATGCGGCGACCATCAGCAGCGCAAGCCCGCCGACCGAGAGAATGACCTCGGGCAGGACGATCGAGAGTTGTGCGGCGTAGTCCATCAGTGCGCCGCCCCCTTGGCAGCTTCGCCGTGCTCGGCAGATTTGTGTTCAGCGGCGTGCGCGGCGGCCGGGTTGCCCGGCGTCGGCAGGCTGTCGCCCGCCGGCTTGGCGCGGTCGATCCGCGCGAGCAGCGTCGCGACGTCGTTGCGCATCGGCGCGAGGAAGCTTTCGGGATAGACACCCATCCACAGCACCACCGCGGCGAGCGGGGCAAGCAGCGCCATCTCGCGCTTGTTGAGGTCAGGCATCGCCTTGACGTCGTCCTTCACCAGATCGCCGAACACGACGCGCCGGTAGAGGTAGAGCATGTATGCGGCGCCGAGGATGATGCCGGTGGTGGCGATCAGCGTGACGAGGGTCGAGACCTGATACGCGCCCATCAGCGCCAGCAGCTCGCCGACGAAGTTGCTGGTTCCCGGCAGGCCGACCGAGGCCATGGTGAACAGCATGAACAGGATCGCGTATTTCGGCATGTTGACCGCAAGGCCGCCGTAACGATCGATCTCACGCGTGTGCAGGCGGTCGTAGATCACGCCGACGCACAGGAACAGCGCGCCCGACACCAGACCATGGCCCAGCATCACCATCATCGCGCCTTCGATACCCTGACGGTTGAAGGTGAACAGCCCGATCGTGACGATCGCCATGTGCGCGACCGACGAATAGGCGATCAGCTTCTTCATGTCGTTCTGGACAAGCGCGATCAGGCTGGTGACCACGACCGCGACGCACGACAGGCCGAAGACCAGCCAGATCAGCTGCGCCGACGCCTCCGGGAACATCGGCAGGCTGAAGCGCAGGAAGCCGTAGCCGCCGAGCTTCAACAGCACGCCCGCCAGGATCACCGAGCCCGCGGTCGGCGCCTGAACGTGCGCGTCGGGAAGCCAAGTATGGACCGGCCACATCGGCATCTTGACCGCGAACGAGGCGAAGAAAGCAAGCCACAACCATGTCTGGACATGCGCCGGGAAGTCATACGCCATCAGATCGGGGATGTAGGTCGTGCCCGCGGTGATGGTCATGTACATCATCGCGATCAGCATCAGCACCGAGCCGAGCAGCGTGTAGAGGAAGAATTTGTACGACGCGTAGATGCGGTTCGCCCCGCCCCAGATGCCGATGATGAGGAACATCGGGATCAGGCCGGCTTCGAAGAACACGTAGAACAGGAAGATATCCTGCGCCGCGAAGGTACCGATCATCAGCACTTCGGTGATCAGGAACGCCGCCATATATTCCTGGACGCGATCGGTGATCGCTTCCCAGCTCGCGCCGATGCAGATCGGCATCAGGAAGACCGAGAGCAGGATCAGCAACAGCGCGAACCCATCGATACCGAGCGCCCAGGCGAAGCGGCCGAAGACCGGCGTGTACTCGACGAACTGCCACTGCGGCCCGCCGATCTCGAAATTGGCCCAGAGCACGCCGCCGAGCGCGAGATCGACCAGCGTCGCGCCAAGCGCGATCCAGCGCGCCTGATTGGCGTTGACGAACAGACAGATCAGCGCCGCGGCGAGCGGCACGATGAGCATGAGGGAAAGAATACCGCTCATCGCGCGATCACCCAGGTAACGGCTGCGGTCAGGCCGATCAGCATGACGAACGCATAGCTATAGACATATCCGGACTGGAGCTTGCCGGTGAGGACGCTGCCGAACTTGACGGCTGCCGCCGAGCCGTTTGGCCCGAAACGGTCGATCGTCCCTTCGTCGCCCTTCTTCCAGAAGATGCGGCCGAACCAGAAAGCAGGCTTCACGAAGAGCACGTTATAGAGCTCGTCGAAATACCATTTGTTGAGCAGGAACTTGTAGAGCAGCCCGAAGGTCGCAGTGAAGCGCGCCGGGATGCTGGGCGACTTGATGTACGCCACCCATGCGCCGAACAGGCCGAGCAGCATCACGATCGTCGCCGACAGCTTCACCCACAGCGGCACTTCGTGCATCGCGTGCGCGAGATGCTCGTCGAACGCGACGGCGCCCTTCCAGAAGATCTCGCCAGCCTCGGGCTGAATGAAGAACTTGTTGAAGGCGAAGCCCGCGAACACCGCGCCGACCGACAGCAGCAGCAACGGGATCATCATCGCCAGCGGGCTTTCGTGCGGATGGTATCCGCCGGTGCCGTCGCCATGATCGGCATGTGCGTGATGGTCGTCATGCGCATGGGCCGGAGCATGATCGCCATGGCCATCTTCATGGCTGGGCTCGTCATGCTCGTGCGGATGATGCAGCGCGTGCTGGATATGCTCCGACTGAGTCCAGCGCGGCTCGCCCCAGAAGGTCAGGAACATCAGACGCCAGCTGTAGAAGCTGGTGAGCAGCGCGGCGAACACGCCGACCCAGAAGGCACCCTGTCCGCCCCCGCCGGCGGCATAGGCCGCCTCGAGGATCGCGTCCTTCGAGTGGAAGCCGGCAAAGCCCGCATGGAGCCAGTAGATGCCGACGCCGGTGATCGCGAGCGTGCCCGCCATCATCGTCCAGAAGGTGACCGGGATGTGCTTACGCAGGCCGCCATAATAG
>DATIGZ010000094.1:0-28103 GCA_035481255.1 Sphingomonas sp.
CTTCTAGGTGCGCCAGCCGCTGCCGCGCCCTCCGGCCGGATCGAGTGTGCCACGCGGAAAGCAAAGGCGCTGCGGCCTCTGGCGGCTGCGCAGCAGTCCGCCAGTGTACGCTCAATCGAAACCGCGTTCGCTTGAGGCTCTGCCCCTCGCGTCAGCGATCGCAACCCGAATGGGCCGAGACGCGCAGACGACTCGGCGGCGCGCCAGCGACGTAGAGCGCGGTCAGGCCGCAGGCGTGAGACGCCATGAGACTTTCGCCCTAAACACGATCGGCTACGCACAGCTACCCTCATGCCGAAAGACACCGAACAGAGCCCCACTGGCCCCAGCGAGGCCGTTGTCCCTTGCTCCCAATCATCTCACCCTTGCCGAGAGGGCGCCACTCAACTGCAACCCGTGCAAGGTGAGTTCAATGCAGACCGAACCCCCCGACCGTATCCTCCGCATCAAGGCTGTACTTGAGCGCACCGGCCTGAGCCGCTCGACCATGTACCGGAAGATGCAGAACGGCACGTTCCCCCGGAACGTGCAGATCAGCACCCGATGCGCTGGTTGGCGCGAGTCAGCCGTCAACGCATGGATGCGCAACCCGATCTTCTATCAGGCGGACGAGTACGAGGGCGCCTAGGCGCCCCCCGTAACTCTCAGTCCGTCTCCCACACCTGATTGAGGATCCGGGCCGCCAGCGCCGCCTTGTCCTGCGGAAGGAAGCGCCCGTAGTGCTTTGCGGCCATGTCGGGCGTGTCCTGAATGGCGTAGCTCGCCTGCTCATACGATCCGGTCTGCTTGGGGATATGGGTCATCAACGGGTCACGGACATTGTGCGACCCGTGCGGTACAACCCCTCAATAATGTCATGCCCGGACCGTTCGTGAGATGCGGTTCGCACAATCTGTCGGCGAACCATACTCACCGCAGCAGCGGAATGAACTAACCGAAAGCCGCAGCGCACTCGACGCGATCCGGCCGAACGGCCGAGTCGATCTGGAAAGGGCGATGTCGGTCGACCTTGGGCTGGTTGGGGAAGCGGCGGACGGCAAAGCAAGCCGTGCGATCGAGGCGATGAAGCCGGAAAGCAGATTGCGCGCCGATCCACAGCTTCGCGCCGACACCTTCGTCCAGCGCTGGCAGGCACTCGACCGGCACCGGCGATTATTGCTGCGCGATCACGAAACCACGCGCGCTGGGCGCGTGGCCGACACGATGGTCGGTATGGCAAAATCGCTTGAGCGTGATCCGCAGGTGGAATGGATCCTTCGCAATCGGCGTGCGGCGTTCGGATTGCCAGAAATGCCAGGGCGGAGTGTCGATCATAGCCTCTCCGAGCTTGCAGGGCGCTGGCGGACCAGAGCTTGAAGATCGGGATGTGATAGAGTGCTGGCGCTTCTGCGGAACCTGCGAGGCAGAACCACTTAGCCGCGCAGACGTCCATCACTATGTGCGCAAGACCATCGACCTTTGTTCAGCTGGCCCGCAGCGGCGGACGGCGCATCTCGCAGGTTGTTCGCGGCAGCACGCTCGACGAGGCTGCTGAACATGGGGACGCGCGCTCCACTCCAGTAGCGGAGTCGATCGCACTGGTCGATGCGGCTCAGCCGCTCAACACGCGTGATAGCCGGGAAAATCGTTGGATCCGAGGGCGGCCATTGTGCTCCATCCCCACCCTGCCTCTCCTGTGCCCACTCTCCCCAGTCGAGTCCTCGAAATTGACCGGATCCTTTGCTACTTCACATGTTCTTAGTATTCAACACCATCCACTCAAAGCCATCGTTAACATCCTTCGAGAATAGCGAGGCAATCTCATACTGCCTATCAATTGTTCTAAATACAATTGAATAGGAATAATTTTCTTTTACCAAAACAATTGAATCTGCGATGATTTCATTCAATGGAATTGACTTAAATAGGCCGAAATTGACGTTTACTCCGTCAGTCCATGCAATGCTTAGTCTATTTATTAATATTATGACCATCGGATACAGAAAAATTAATCCACCCAACGCCATGATTGGAATTGAAATGTAATAATCAGGCCTAAATCTCGATGACCTGTATAGATTATCATACGATAAAATTTCGCTCAAACTTAGTTCTGAGAATGAAATGTACAAAATAAAGAACAAAAGCGGCACAGAAAAGTAAAATATCAACAACGCCGCCCAATTTACTTTTAATATTTTCTTCTTTTTGGCTTCCATTATTGAGGCTCCGAGCACTTATCACATTCCCACTCGTCCCCTGTGGAGAACATTTTTTCAGCCGCTTCACCTGCCCCAGAGGTTATCCCAAGGAGATCGGCGAGATAACCCGCTGCCACAGCGCCGATAAAGCCACCGCGTGGCGATTTCGTTGCTGCTGAGCCTGCCGCGAACCCCACTCCTCCCACCACGGCATTCGCAGCAGTTTGTCCCGCCGCATTTGCAGCTGCCTGACCAGTGGGCTTACCCTTAGCTTTTTGATCCACAAAGGTCGCGGCACCACCCGCAGCAATCGCTGCCTTATCAGCTACACGCATTGCCTTGGGCAATGAACCAGACCCGCTATCTAGAGCCGCGTCAACAGACTTCGCAGCGGTGCCCGCCGTGTCTGCTAGCTTTCCCACTCCCCTTGCAGCTTCGCTACCACGCTCGCCCCTGCCATTCGTTGCGGCGGGTTTTTCGCCCCTAGATTTAGGAGGAGGAGGCGGACACGAGGAGACTCCTCTGCCCCAGCATTGAGTCCCCGTAGGATCGCGTAAGTTCAGCGGATCGTTTGCGACATAGGCATAGAGGTTGACCTGATCGTCATAGCCGATCGGATCGGTTTGCAAGAACCGCCCGAGCGTGGGCGAGTAGATCCGCGCCTTGTAGTGATACATGCCCAGCTCAGGGATCCACGCCTGGCCTGTATACTGGAACCGCCCAGTGTTGGGCGTACCGGACCCGGCATAACCATTGGGGATGCCATATTCGTCGTACCCATTCACCGCGACGCGGTTGCCGTTGATGTCAGCAATCGCGATGATCGATCCTTGGTGGTCAGCCATCAGGTGGCGCGGCGAGGTGACGCCTGCGCCGACATATTCGACCAGCGGATCGTCCACACCGGCCTGCGGGCCATGGACGTAGCGCTTGGTCATTGCGCCGGTCCCATCATACTCAGCGACCAGCGCATCGCCATCGTACACGAACTGTGTCGTGCCCGTTGACGGCGAGTAGGTCTGCGCCAACCTCCCCAGCGGATCGTAGCTCAGCGTCACGCCCGTACTGGTGCCAACCAGACGGTTCTCAATGTCGTAAGTGTAGCTGGTCGTACCGTCCGAGATGAGGTTGCCGTTCGCGTCATAGGTGAACGACGCACTGCCCGCGCTGGTGTACTGGTTGAGGCCATTACGCATATAGGCGCGATCGACGTTCACATTGCCGGTGAACCGGTAGTCGTCATTGTCACGCGTGCGCGAGGCGATCTGACTCGCCGGATTGTAGGTGAGCGAAGTCGTAACGTCCGCAGAACTGTTCTGGAAGCTGTGCCAGTATGAACTCAGCCGCGAGATGCCGTCATAGCCATAGGTGGTCGAAGCCCCCCAGGTTCCCGCAGCCCAGCGCAAGAGCACATTCATCCGCCCGGCCGTGTCATAGGTCGCATAGTTGATCTGCGTTCCGCCGGGCAGCACGCTGTAATAGAAGCGATCCAACGCGTCCCAGCTTGCGGTGGCATATACCCCGTCCGGCCACCACATATGCGTGCGGTTACCATTCGCATCATGAGCAAAGCTCAGGTTCCGGATCACCTCGGTCGAACCGAGGTTCATCACCGCCGTCGTCGCGGTCAGCCGTCCAAACCCGTCATAGGCGTTGGTGATGCCCTGCCCGGACAGCGAGTCGAACCGCGCCATGGTCTGAAGGCCGCGAGAGTCATAGGCATAGTAGACCGGGCGAGCGCCACCGCCCGGATAGGTCTTGCTCGTCACGCGGTTCAGCGCGTCATAGGCAAAAGCGATCGTCCGCCCGTCACGCTTGCGCAAGCTCTCCCGGTTGCCGTTGAGATCGTATGAATACTCCTCATAGTCGCCTGTGTTGACAGCCCCCGCTGTCGAGAGAGCAAGCGCAGGGGTTGATCCATCGAAGGTCGCTGGCGGCGAAGCGGAAGACGGGAAGCGCCACAGCAACTGACGATCATATCCGTCATAGACAAACTGCGCCTTGTTGCCGTTGGCATCGACGACAAACTCCTGCTTGCCGTTCAGCGTGTATCCGTAGGTTACATAGGCTTGCTCGAGCGGCGTGCCGAACGCTTTGCGGACCTGCAACAGTTGCCCAGCGGCGTCGTAGACATTCTTGACGATCCGGTCCTGACCATTGGTTCCTGCCGATCCGAGGTCACAGGCACTCGGTGGTAGCGGCGATCCGAATACCGCCGGGTTCATACGAATCGCCTCGCACTCCGGAAGGCCACGGTCGAGGAATGAGCGACTGGTAACCGCGTAAGTCGTGCCGCCTGCGGATCGCGCTTCCTGAACAGCGTAGCGACGGCTGTCATAGGTGAAGTCGACGCGCTCCTGCACAATGAGGTTGGTATCGGTCTCGCTGGTGAGCGTGCCAGTCTCGACGTAGAGCGGCTTGTCGTCAGCATCGCGATAGCTCGTGCGCTTGGCGATGCGCAGCCCATTCGGGGCAAGTGCGCCGATCTCCCAGGTTTTGCGGCCGGCGGTATCATAGCGATTGAACACCTTGTCGTCGGAACCGGCGAGCGGCCCGTCCACCGCGAGGACGCGCCCCGCCGCGTCATAACTAGTCACCGTGGTGCGAGTCAGGCTGTCGGCAGGACTTACCTCTGTCACGGTGGCTGGGAGGAATGTGTCACCGAGATAGCTGAACGTCGTGTACGGCTCGTTCGTCACGCACGTCGTCGTGGCAGTCGCAAGCACTCCGCATGTGCGAACCTTGGTCCGGCGATAGATCGTCGTGTAGGGCGTTACGTGCGCCGCATACTCGTTAATCGTGCGCTGACGAACGCCCGCCGCATCGGCAGGGTCGAGCTGCTGCTCCAAGAACCCCTGAGCGTTGAAGACAAAATCGGTCTGATTGCCTTTGGCATCTTTCGACCAGAGCGGCCTCCAGCAGGTCGGCGTGCCGTGAGCGGCGCACCCTATCGAACCGTATCCATAGTTCGCTTCCTGAACCAGGTCTGCGAGGCTCGAGCCAGCCTTGGCCTTCTCTGTTCGCTTTATGATGTTGCCCGCGAAATCATATTCGAAGTGGGCACTATTGCCTTCAGGCACCGTTACGCTCGTTAGGCGATGTGAACGATTGAAGGGCTGATAAGTATAATCGGTATGTCGACCGAGCTCATCCGTTACACGTTTAACGTACTCGATCTTATAGTGAACTTGGTCGCCGAGATCCGTTTTGGTTTCGAGAACATAATTGCGCGAGTAGCCATTCGGCCCGGAAACCAGCACCGAATCGTACTTGTACGACTTGAGCGTCCCGATCGAATATTGGGTTGCAAGGCCAGCGTAGGCGTAACTCCAGCCCACCCCATCCTTGCTGATGTTTTGAGTAAGGAAGATGTTTCCCGGATCTGCAACCACAGATAGCGAACCGACCGCTTCAGTCGGCAGGGTGACCGTGTCAGACGAAGCCCAGGGCGGGGAGAACGCATAATAGTCGCAGCCAGTGCCACATACCCAGGTGCGACCCGCAAGATCCGTCAGCTGGGTGCCATCGGATGAATAGCTTAGCCTTGCTAAAGGCGTCGTGGGGGCGGAATCCGCGTAGATCGTCGCGGTCTTGACCCAGAGCCACCCGTTCGAAAGCGTATCCCAATAGGTCAGGGCAAGGTGATAGCCCGTGCTGCTCTGGACCTTGCTGACACGTCGGCTCGAAAGCGGATCACTCGGGTTGTAAAGTTCGTAGCTGAAACTGAGGCGTTCGCCGTCAGCATAGTCCACCTTCGACGCATAATATTCTGTGTGATTGATCGAGGTCACATTATCGACCCAGTTATCGACCTCTACATCGAACGTGTAATAGGTCCCGGACTTCTCCTGGGTGTAGAAGCTCCGGCCATTGACAGTCGGAGAGAAGAGAGAGGACGTGCCGCTGCCCTCGCAATATCCACTATTATCGCACTCGAAATTCTCTGACTTGTGCTCTCCGATGTGGGCGGCGTAGCTGCCCTTTCGCGTCGCAATGTGGCGCTCGCCCTTGACGTACATGATCAGGTCGGAGGCACGCGTAAAGGTAAGTCGCGGTGCTGCCGGGATGGAGACCTCAGGCCGCTGCTTCATGGCCTTGCCGCTCAGGAGGTTTAGCCCGTTCGGATCGGTTGCGACCTCCGGTGGCGTGATGACTTTCGGCATTTCCTGCGCGGAGCCAGCAGCAATAGCGCTCCCGAATGCAGCGAGCGCCGCAAGCATTCCAACAGCCTTAGTGCGCCAGGATTTTACAGACGTAGCTCCGACGAACGCGGTCGGAAAGTTCAGCGCACGCGCGACAGTTTTCATTCGGGCTCTCAGAGATCAGGAATTGATATTGCAAGACGAAGGCCGGGGGAAACCGGCGGCGTCTTCAGGGAGCAGGGGCTGGGCTCGGTGTCGGAGAAGGAGCTGGTGTACAGCTTGCTCCCGCAGCCACGGCAGAAACATACTGCACACGGTTACCGGCCTTGTCGTAGCAGATCACGGTGTTGTTGCCGTTATTCGAACCGCCGCTGACAGACGACGACTTCAAGCGCCCCAGCTCATCATAGGAGTAGGTGACCGTTTCAGCGCTCACGCCCGCGGCTAAAAGCGTAGTCAGTGCCACGCTACTCAGTAACGATCCGCGATACATATAACCCCCCACTCTTACTTTTTGGGCCATAGGCACGCGACCGAAACAAAAACAATCACGAAAAATCATTCGTTTCAGATTGCTTGTTGACAGGTTTGACAGCTTGCCGGATGCGGCCCGCATATTGGCAAGGCGTACTCGCCGCCACGCTAAGGCGCCGAATCAGGGTGGGGTAATAGTGTTTCGAGTTCGTATTCCGCATGCTTGCGCAGCGGCGCTGTGCGCTGCGCTCGCGGCAACATCTGCCAGTGCCCAAGAAGCGCTTGGCGATCCAGCCGGATCGGGTGTCCTCGTTTCCGCAGTCCAATGGCTGCAAGGCACCCTGCTCGGCACCGTCGCGACAGTTGTCGCCGTCATCGCAGTCGCCGCGGTCGGGTTGATGATGCTGACCGGGCGGATCAACTGGCGCTATGGCGCAACCGTGATCCTCGGCTGTTTCATCCTGTTTGGCGCGGCGAGCATCGTCGCCGGCATCCAGTCGACCGCGACACTCGGTAACTGACTTGACCGGGCTGGAACGCGATACGGTGTTTGTGGCGCTGACGCGCCCGCAGATGTTCGCGGGCGTCACCTATACCTGGTTCGTTGCCAATGCGGTGATCGCGACCGAGTTGTTCCTGGTCTTCCGCTCGGCGTGGGTCGTTGCCCTCGCGCTCGTCGCGCACGGTGTGGGCGTGCTCGCCTGCCTTCGCGAGCCCCGCTTCTTCGATCTCTGGCTGGCGCGCGTCGGGCGCTGCCCGCGGGTCCGCAATCATGGCGTGTGGCGATGCAATTCCTACCGCCCCTGACCAGCGACCCCAAGGTGATGGCGCGCGAGAAAGCGGCAGGCGATCACCTGCCCTATGCCTGCCACGTCAACGAACATACGCTTCAGACCCGCGACGGGCTGCTCATGCAGACCATCCATCTACGCGGATTGCATTTCGAGACCGCCGACAGCGAGGAACTCGACTATCGCAAGCGCCTGCGCGACGCGATGCTGCAAGCGGTCGGCACTTCGCGCTTCGCGCTCTACCATCACGTCGTGCGGCGGCGGGTCGATGCCGAACTCACACCGGAGTTTCCGGACAGCTTCTCAAAGCAACTCGACGATCGCTGGCGCGCGCGGCTTGCGACCAAGCAGCTTTACGTCAACGAGCTATTCCTGACGCTGATCCGCCGCCCGGTCCAAGGGCGCTTGGGTGTGCTCGACCGGTTGCGCTCCTGGCTCGGCAGCGCGACGGTCGATCGCGCCGCCGCACAAGCCTCCGAGCTGCGCGAGCTCGACGCCGCGCGCGAAGCACTGATGGCAGCGCTCGGCAATTACGAGCCACGCCTGCTCGGGCTCTATGCGAGCCGTCATGGCGATAGCTCCGAACCCATCGAGTTTCTCGCCAACCTGTTCAATGGCGAGATGCGCCCGATGTTCTTGCCCGAGCAGGATCTGGGACAATTCATCCCCTGGCGGCGGGTGAGCTTTGGCCAGGAGGTGGTCGAACTTGGCGCGGAAGGCAACCATCCGGCAAGCTATCTGGGGATTCTCTCCCTCAAGGATTATCCGGGGCACACCGCCTCGGGCATGTTCGACGATCTGCTGCGTCTGCCGTTCGAGCTTACCATCTCGCAAAGCTTCGGGTTCGTCGATCGCCAAGCCGCGCTCTCGCGGATGAATTTGGCGCTCAGACGCATGCGATCGGCCGAGGACGAGGCGGTCAGCCTGCGCGCTGAGCTATCGAACGCCAAGGACGATGTCGCAGGTGGGCGCGCCGGGTTTGGCGAGCACCATCTGACCATCGCCATTCGCGGCGAGACGCCTGAGCAAGTGGATGTCGGCATCGCCGAAGCCCAAGCTGCGCTCGCGGATTTGGGCGCGGTCGCGGTGCGTGAGAATATGGCGCTGGAGCCTGCCTTCTGGGCACAATTCCCCGGCAACTTCAAATATATCGCGCGCCGCGGGCTCGTCTCGACGCGTAACTTTGCAGGGCTTGCGAGCAGCCACAATTTCCCGCTGGGCGAGGCCAAGGGCAATCACTGGGGCGAGGCGGTATCGCTGCTGGAGACGACGGCGGCCGGTCCCTATTTCTTCAACTTCCACCAGGGCGATCTCGGCAACTTTACCGTCATCGGCCCCTCGGGCTCGGGCAAGACGGTGGTTCTGAACTTCCTGCTCGCGCAAGCGCGCAAGTTCAGCCCGCGCATCATCTTCTTCGACAAGGACCGCGGCGCAGAGCTGTTCATCCGCGCGATCGGCGGGCGCTACGACGTGCTGCGGCCCGGCACGCCCTCGGGCCTCAACCCACTCCAGCTCGAGGATACGCCGGCCAACCGCCAGTTCCTGATCGAGTGGATCGCGCTGCTCGCGGGCGGCGCGGACACGCAGGAAGTTGCGCAGATCAAGGATGCGATCGACGCGAGCTACCTCCAGCCCGCGGAGGATCGCCAGCTAGCGTACCTGGTCGAGCTGTTCCGCGGCGGGCATCGCCCGCACTCGGCGGACCTCTGGTCACGCCTGCGCCCTTGGTGGGGTGAGGGCGAGTATGCCTGGCTGTTCGACAATGAAACTGATCTGACCGATCTTACCTCACCGACGGTCGGGTTCGACATGACCCAAATCCTCGACGACCCGGCGCTGCGCTCGCCCGCGATGATGTATCTGTTCCATCGTGTCGAAGAGCGGCTCGATGGATCGCCATCGATCATCGTGGTGGACGAGGGCTGGAAGGCGCTCGACGATGATGTCTTCGTGCGGCGGATCAAGGATTGGGAAAAGACGATCCGAAAGCGCAACGGCATCGTCGGCTTCGCGACGCAAAGCGCGCAGGACGCGCTCGAAAGCCGGATCGCGAGTGCGATCATCGAGCAGGCCGCGACGCAAATCTTCATGGCCAACCCCAAGGCGCGGGCCGAGGATTATGTCGGCGGCTTTGGCCTGAGCGAGCATGAATATGCGTTGATCCGCAACCTGCCCGACAGCGCGCACTGCTTCCTGATCAAGCATGGCAATCACAGCGTGGTCGCGCGGCTCAATCTGACGGGGGAGCGCGATCTGTTGACGATCCTGTCGGGCCGCGAGCGCACGGTACGCCTGCTCGACGAAATCCGCAGCGCGAGCGGCGATGATCCCGCCGACTGGATGCCCAAGCTTCTGGAACTGGCATGAACTGCCCGGCGCTGCCGATCGATGGCGGGTATCTGAGCGCCACCCTTGCGTTCGTCGATTGTCAGGCGCAGTCACTCGGCGCCTATGGCTATCAGGCGCTCGCAGCGCCCGGCTCGACCTTCTCGCTGATCCTCGCCGCACTCATCACGATCTTCGTGGCGCTTTACGGCTACCGGATGATGCTGGGACAGGTGCCGAGCATCCGCGAGGGCGTGCTGGCGCTCGTCAAGATCGGGGTCGTTCTGGTGCTCGCGACCAGCTGGCCGCCCTTCCAGACACTGGTCTACAACACCGTCTTCAAGGGACCGGCGGAGCTCACCGCATCGATCGGGGGCCCAAGCGGCCTGCCCGGCGCGCAGGGCGGGATGGTCGCGCGGCTTGAGGCGACCGATCGGATGCTTGTGTCGCTGGCGGCCGACGGCGCGGGTCCACCGCAGACGCGGCAACAAATGGCGGAACGCGCGCCACCGGTGCTGCCGGGATTTGACGCGCTCGCGCTCTCGCGCATCCTCTATCTTGGCGGCGTTGTCGGCGCGTTCGCTTCCGTCCGCATCGTTGCCGGATTGCTGCTCGCGCTGGCGCCCTTCTTCATCGCGTTCCTGCTGTTCGACTCGACGCGCGGCCTGTTCGAAGGCTGGCTGCGCGCGCTGCTGGGTGCGGCTTTGGGTGCCTTGGGCGTATCGATCGTGCTGGGCATCGAGCTTGCGCTGCTCGAATCCTGGCTCTCGAACATCCTCGCCGCACGCGCTGCGCGCGTTTCAGTGCCCAACGCGCCGGTTGAACTGCTCGTCACGACCGGCATCTTTGCGGTTGTTCTGGCGGCGATGCTCTGGGCGCTGGCGCGGGTTGCGATGGGGTTCCGGTTCCCCACCATCTGGCAATGGGCAACGAGCCTCGTTGCGCCGCAGACGGTGCGGGAACCGCGTGAACAACAGGTGCCGACGACCAGCTCCAACGAGCCCATCGTCGCGCGATCACGCGCCATCGCAATCGCTGATGCTGTTGCCGCAAACCAGCGACGCGAGGGCGACGCGCTCGGACTCGCAGGCCAGATCGCCACGCGCGTCCCGGTCGGCGCCGTATCGCGCGATCAGATGTCGCCCGCGGCCTCGCCGCTCGGACACACATTTCGGCGCCGCACCGTCAACCGCGTGTCGGCGAGCGCCGGCCGGAGAGATCAGCAATGAAGCCCGACCACCCCAAGTCGCGAGACGCCTATTTCCGCGAGGCGTCGAGCTGGGCGCAGGACCAGAACGCCTCGCTTCGCGCCTCGCGCCGCATGGCGTGGATCGTCGCCGGGATTCTGGCGGTCGTGGCCATATGCCAGGCGCTCGCGCTCATCTTCCTGACCCCGCTCAAGACCGTCGAACCCTATACGCTGATGGTCGACAAGCAGACGGGCTTTGTTCAGTCGCTCCAGCCGCTTGAGCCTGCGCGCATCAACGGTGACGCGGCCCTGACTCAGTCGTTCCTCGTCCAATATGTGATTGCGCGCGAGAGCTTCGACATCAATGCGCTCCAAGCCAACTACCGCAAGGTGGCGCTCTGGTCGGCGGATAGCGCGCGCAGCCGCTATATCGCGGCGATGCAGCCGGGATTCCCGGAAAGCCCGCTAAACCGCTATCCGCGCTCGACGCTCATTGAGACACAGGTGAAGAGCGTCACGCCCATGGGGCAAGGCGCAGCGATGGTGCGGTACGATACGCACCGCACCGATCAGGGCGGACAGGCACGGCTTGTTGGCTCTTGGGTCGCGGTGCTCCGCTACCGCTTCTCGGGCGAGCCGATGCAGGTCGAAGACCGCTACATCAATCCGCTCGGCTTCCAGGTCACGCAATATCGCCGCGACGCCGAAGCCATCCCCAAGGAACCGGCGCCCTTACCGTCTCCCTCGCCTATGCCGATCGTGGCGGGTGGAGCGCGGCCGTGAGGTGGTGCTTCAGGACAGTGGCAGCCTGCATCGCGCTGACGATGGCCGCCCCTGCGCTTGCGCAATATCGCCCGCAATCGACGGGCGGTGACGCCCGTCTCCAGACCGTCGAGTACCGCAGCAATCAGGTCGTCGTGCTGGAAGTGTCGCCGGGCTATCAACTGAGCGTCGAGTTCGCGCCGGACGAGCGGATCGAGAGCGTTGGGCTGGGCGACAGCTCGGCCTGGATGGTGTCGCCGACCAAGCGCGGCGATCATCTCTTCATCAAGGCGGTGCAGCCCGGGGTCTCGACCAACATGACGGTCGTCACCGACATCCGCACCTACGCCTTCGACCTCCATCCGCTGCCGGGGCCCTCGGCGACAATGGCGTATACGGTGCGCTTCTCCTATCCAACGCCGCCTGAAGCAGGCTCCGGTCCTTCACAGGCGGCGATCACGGCCAGCGCGCGCTACCGTATCAGCGGCGACAGGAAGCTGCGCCCCTCCGCGATCGGCGATGATGGCATCAAGACCTATATCGAGTGGCCTGCCAACGTCGCGATGCCCGCCGTCTATGCGATCAACGACCAGGGTCGCGAAGCGCTCGTCAATGGCGTGGTTCAGGACAAGCTGTTCGTGATCGATGGCGTCGCTCGGCAACTCCTGTTCCGGATCGACAAGAAGATCGCGCGCGCCACCCGCGTCACGCAGGGAACCAAGAAATGAGCGCGCCGCAAGCATCAGCGCCATCCGCTGCGCTCAAGGATGTCCGCCCGAACGTCGGCGTCGCCAGGCGCCAGCTGCCGGTCTGGGTCTATGTGGGCGTCGCCGGTATCGCTGCCGCGATCCTGTTCACCGTGCTTGAGAGCCGGCGCCGTTCGCTTGCGGCGCCCGCTGTAGCGGCACGCGTCGCCGGTCCGGGTAGTTTCGCACCGCCGCCCGCTCTTGCCATCCCGCCCGCCTATGTTCCTGTGCCGGCGCTGGCCGAGCCTTCAGCGCTGCCGACACCGACACCTCAGGTGATCGCAGCGTTGCCCGCGGCGGTTCGTGCCATGCCCCTTATGGAACCTCAGCCTGCCTATGTGCCACCGGTTCAGCCCCCGATCGCCCGGGAACCTGAACCTGTCCGCGCGGACAAGTCGGCCGTGCTGGTGATCGACCAGGGTGCGCCAGCGCGCCGTGATAGTGCTAATCGCGATGCAGGTGGCGACGCCTCGGCCCAGCAGAGTCAGTCTGCTCCGCCGCGCGACACCAGCCGCGCGCGGGCTGGCGCGCTCGCCAACCGTTCGACGACGATCGTGCAGGGCACGCTGATCCAGGCCGTGCTTGAGTCCGGGCTTGATTCGACCCGCGCGGGCATGGCGCGCGCGGTCGTGTCACGCGACGTACGCGGGTTCGATGGCGCGCGCGTGCTGATCCCGCGCGGCAGCCGCCTCATCGGTGAATATGGCTCAGAGAATGCCGCAGGCCAGAAGCGTGCGCTGATCAACTGGACGCGGCTGATCCGGCCCGATGGCGTCACGATCGCCATCGGCTCGCCGGTGGCCGATACCGTCGGCCGCACCGGCGTTCGAGCACGGGTCAACTCGCACTTCTTCGAGCGGTTCGGCGGCGCGATCCTCCAGTCCATTCTCGACATCGGCGTAAACCTCGCCTCGCGCGAGGCGGGTGCCCCAGCAATCTATGCCCTCCCCGGCTCCAGCATCACATCGCAAGCGATCCAGCCGCAGCAGATCACCCCGACGCTCACCGTCAAACCCGGCACGAGCGTCAGTGTATTCGTCGCGCGCGACCTCGACTTTACCGGAGCCGGCACCGTTCGATGAGCAAGCCGCGGCGCAAACAGGTCTATCTGCGCGCCTATCTGGCACCCTTTGCCAAGGTGCTCGCGCGCGGCGACGTCACTGACATCTACGTCAACCGCCCCCATGAGATCTGGACAGAGAGTACCGGCGGCGCGATCGAGCGGTTTGAGAGCCCTGAACTGGACGAGGCGATGCTTGAGCGCTTGTCGCGGCAGATCGCCTCGCTTGCGCATCAGGGCATCAGCCGCGAGCACCCCTTACTCTCGGCGACCTTGCCCGATGGCGCACGTGTCCAGGTGATCGCACCACCCGCAACGCGGGGTGGCGTCGTGCTCGCGATCCGCAAGCATGTGTCACCCAATTTGCGTCTCGCGGACT
This sequence comes from Sphingomonas sp., assembly GCA_035481255.1. GTDB lineage: Bacteria > Pseudomonadota > Alphaproteobacteria > Sphingomonadales > Sphingomonadaceae > Sphingomonas. The sequence goes on from DATIGZ010000094.1 coordinate 14,049, forward strand.
ATGCGAGTGCGAGTGCATTTGCGGACACGCAGACGCGGGCAACAGCCGCTACGAACGCCGACAAGGAGATCGATCGCGCGCTTGCCTTGAGCGACATAGCGACCGCGCTCATGACCGCCGTCCGCGCGCGCAAGAACATCCTGGTCGCAGGCGGCACCTCGACTGGCAAGACCACCTTCCTCAATGCGCTGATCGCCGAGATCGCGACAGACGAACGGCTGATCTTCATCGAGGACACCCCCGAACTCCAGATCCAGCATGCCAATGCGGTCGGGCTGCTCGCAGCGCGCAGTGAGCTTGGCGAAGCGCGGGTTAGCGCCAACGATCTGGTCGCTGCCTCGCTGCGCATGCGGCCCGACCGGATCATCCTTGGCGAGTTGCGAGGCGAGGAGGCGCTCGCGTTCCTGCGCGCGGTCAATACTGGGCATCCAGGCTCAATGACCACGGTTCATGCCGATAGCCCCAAGGGAGCGATCGAGCAGATCACATTGCTCGCGCTGCAAAGCGGGACCCAGCTCAGCCGCGGCGACGTCCATCACTATGTGCGCTCGACCATCGACCTCTATGTGCAGTTGGGGCGAAGCGGCGGGCGGCGATATGTGTCGCAGGTTGTCCGTGGCAGCGCGCTCGGTGAGGCCGGCTGAACATGGCCGACGCGCTCTCTACGCCTGTCGGATCCGCCGTGCTGGTCGATGCGGCGCACTGGATCCAGGGGACGCTGCTTGGAACGCTCGCAACCGCGGTCGCGGTGATCGCGGTTGCCTGGATCGGGTTTGGAATGCTTTCGGGTCGCATCAACCTGCAACGCGGGGCCGTCGTGATCCTTGGCTGCTTTGTCGTGTTCGGAGCGCCGGTTATTGCGGCAGGCCTGATGCGCGCTGGCGACGTTGGAGGCAGCGGCGCGCCGGTGGTTGCACCACCCGCGCCGCCAACGCCGCAGCCTACCGCCACGCCCGCGCCTTATGATCCCTATGCCGGGGCATCGGTACCTGTTCGGTAAGTTTCGGCGGCGAGCTCCCACTGCAACAAATCCGCGCGCCCCCCCCCAAATAAGCAAGGTCGGGTAGCTAACCGCGCTCACGTCTGAAAGGGCACATAGCGCCTGACTGCCTACGACCCACCAGCGCGCGTACGACTTGTACAGAACGCTGCCCAGTCGCGCATGAGCAAGCGACGCTTGTCGAGAAAATCGGTCCGGCGATATGCGGCTTCCACCTTGTTCGACACGCTATGCGCAAGTGCTGCTTCCGCGATCTCGCCCGCATAATCCGTTTGCTCGGCGACCCAGTCCCGGAATGCGGAACGAAAGCCGTGCACCGTCACGCCCAAGTCCATATCGCGCAGGATCTTGAGAAGGGTCATGTCGGATAGCGGCTTCTTCACATCCTGGCCGGGAAACACGAGATCGCTGGCACCCGCCTTGTGCTTCTTGGCGCGCTCGAACACCGCAATTGCCTCGGATGATAGCGGCACGAAGTGCGGACGCCTCATCTTCATGCGCTCGGCCGGGATTGCCCATAGTGCGTTGGGGAGGTCGATTTCCGACCATACCGCGCTTCGAATTTCTCCCGATCGGGCAGCAGTCAGGATTAGCGCTTCCAATGCCAAGCGCCCGACCGACTCTCTCTCCACCAGCCGCTCAAGAAAGTCGGGCACCTTCTGATACGGCATCGCCGCGAAATGCCCGTCCTTCTTCGGTTGCCGCGGCAGACCCTTGGAGAGCGATCGCATCGGAGCCTCGGTCGTCCGAAAACCCTTCGCGTAGGCCCAGTCAAGGACAGTGCCGATGCGTTGCCGGACTCGCCGAGCGGTTTCGGGCTTCTCGAGCCAAATCGGAGCGAGGACATCCCGGATCAACGGCCCCTCGATCTCGTTGACGGGCAAGGCGCCCATCTTGGGAAAGGCGTAGGTCACCAGCGTCGCAAGCCACTGCTTCTGATGCTTGCCGTTCTTCCAAGCCTTCTCATGCTCCTCGTGGACCAGTTCGGCGGCCTTGCGGAACGTGGGAATGATCTGACGCTCCTGCTTGCGCTCGGCGACGGGGTCGATGCCCTGTGCAATCTTCTTCCGCATCAGAAATGCCGCCTCACGCGCATCGGCAAGCGAGACAGATTTCAAAGAACCCAAGCCGATGTCCCTGCGCCGGCCCTCAGTCTGGATTCGAAGCAGCCATCGGCCCGACTCTCTGCCGTTCAATTCCAGGAAAAGACCATCGCCATCGGAATACCGACCCGGTTCGGTCAGTGTCCGGATTCTGGTTGCAGTGAGCTTTCCCATCGCATCCCACTCCAATTTACCCCACACTTTACCCCACACATTTTGTGAGATGGTGCCGGATCACACGAAACACAGTGAGATCAGAAAACCTCTGATTTCTAAGATTTTCTAGCAGTTTTCAGGAGATTTGGCGAGCCCGTAGAAGGGCGTGGGTGGCGGAGCGGGAGGGATTCGAACCCTCGATACGCTTTTGGCGTATACTCACTTTCCAGGCGAGCGCCTTCGACCACTCGGCCACCGCTCCGCATTTGCCAGGAAGGCGCTGCCCTAGTGATTTGCGCGGTCCACCGCAAGCGTTGCGCGCTGCACGCCGCCGTGCCAGCCTGCGGCCATGCTGACCGCCCTTCTAGCCGCCATGCTTCAGGCGAGCGCCGCGCCCGCGCCGCCGCCTGCGCCCAAGCCCTCCGACCCGCTGCCCGCCGACTGGCGCGCCGTGCCCGACGACGAGCTGCTGGTGATGACGCTGGCAGGCGACCGGCGCGTCTATATCCGCCTCGCCCCGCGCTACACGCCGGTGCATGTCGCCAACATCCGCAAGCTCGCCGCCGCGCGCTGGTGGGATGGCGAGAGCGTCTATCGCGTCCACGACAATTATGTCGTGCAATGGGGCGATCCGACCGAGAAGAAAGCGCTGCCCGCGGGCGTGATCGCCCAGCCGCCCGCCGAATATGACTGGCCGCGCTACGACGCGGTGACGAAACTCACCCGCACCGATCCCTATTCCACCGCCGCCGGGCACAGCGCCGACGGCTGGCCGCTCGCCACCAACGGCAAGGTCGCGTGGCTCCCGCATTGCTACGGAATGGTCGGCGTCGCGCGCGACATGGCGCCGAGCACGGGAAGCGGCGGCGATCTCTATGCGGTGATCGGCCATGCCCCGCGCCACCTCGACCGCAACATCGCGATCGTCGGCCGCGTGCTCGAGGGGATCGAGCATTTGTCGTCGCTGCCGCGGGGCACCGAGGGCGGCCTTGGCCTCTACAAGGAAGCGAGCCAGTATCTTCCGATCATCAGCGTGCGCCTCGCCAGCGAACTGCCCGCCGGGGAGCGCCCGCATTTCCAGTACCGCGCCGCCGACAATGTGCGCTTCGCCGCCTGGGTCAAGGCGCGCGAGAATCGCGAGCCGCCGTTCTTCAACCTGCCCTCCGGCGGCGCCGACATCTGCAACGCGATGCCGCCGGTGCGCCGCGCACCCTGAAGGGATCAGATCCTGAGGATCAGCGCGCGGGCTTCGGCGCCATAGCCCTTGGCCGCATCGACCAGCCCGTCGCCGACCGGCACGAAGCCCTGATGGCGCCAGAAGTCATGGGCATCGCCCACCGCGATTAACGCGACCGTATCGAACCCGCCGCGCCGCGCCTGCGCGACGACGATCGCCACCGCCGCGCCCGCCATCCCGTGCCCGCGCGTGACCGGCGCCAGCGCGAGGTCGTGGAGATAATAGCAATCGGCCGGCGCGGGCAGGCGCTCCAGCGGCACATCGAGCACTGACGGCGCATCGAAACGGCCAGGGTGCGAGATCAGATAGCCGCCAATCTCTCCGCCGCCGATATCGATCACATGGCAACCCGCCGGACAAAGGCGAAGACAGGCGGCGAACACCGCCGCGTTCTCCGAATAGTCGACATGGATGGCCTGCGCGAGCTCGGCCACGCGCGCGACATCCGATCCGATCATCGCCCGCCATTCCATCGTCACGCTCCGCGCCGGTTAGCGCCCGACCCAGTCGGCGACCTGCACCGCGACCTGATTGGCGGCGCGATTGAGCGCGGTCCCGGCGGAAGCCGCATCGATCGCGGCGACCGGCACGCGCACCTCGAAGCGCCGCTTCTCGAACGTCTGCGCCGGGCGAGCGCCGCTGGCATCGGCGGGGCGGTCACGGACCAGGGTCGCGTCGAAAGTCACCACCGCCTCGCTGGTCGGCGCGTCGATCCCGAACGCGCGCAGCTCGCCGCCCAGCCGTGCGCCGGGATCGGAGAGCGACTGGCGCAGGCTCAGCACCACGCGCCCGGTGCGCGCCGAAACGGTGTCCGACAGCAGCCGCGCGAACAGCCGGCTCGGCGGCTCCACCCAGTGCGCGTCCTTGAGATAGGCGATGTTCGTCTCGTTCGACCGCACCGGCACCCGCGCCACCGCCAGTTCCTGCGGCACGTTCGGCACGGCGATGCTGATCGACCTGGCGTTCGCGGAGTTGGCGGTCTCGCCGACCGCCAGCGATGCTTCCGGGGTGAGGGTGAGCAGCGAGGGCGGCGGCTCGGCGCCAAAACGGATGCACCCGCCGAGGATCAGCGGAAGCGCCAGCGCGAGGGGAAGCGTCTTCATCATCGGACTCACTTCTTCCGGGGTTCATATTCGGGCAGCTTGGCGCCACCGATCAGCGATCCCGCGCCGCCACGATCGACCTTCTCGGCGACCGATTGCAGGGCGATCGCCATTTCGCGCAGATCCTGAATGAGCTGATTGACCTCGGGGATCGTGCGCGTCGAAACCTGATCGAGCCCGGCATCGGCCTTGCCCAGCGTACGCTCCAGCGCCTTCATGCTGCCGTCCGCCGAGGAGATCGCCTTGCGCAGATCCTTCATCGCCGGTCCGACTTCGCTCGCCAGCACCTGATCGGTGGTGTTCGACAGCTTGCCGATCTGCTCGGCGGCGAATCCGGCCTGCTTCACGGTGTTGCGCAACTCGCCGATCGCGGCGCGCAGGTCGGGCGCGCCCTTGGCAAGCTCCTCGGTCATCCGGTCGGTGTTTTCTAGGATCCCCGCGATCGACGCCTGATTGCGGTCGGAAAGCAATTCGGTCAGCCGCTCGGTCAGCGTCGACAGCCGTTCGAGCAGCCGCGGCGCCGTATTGAGCAGCGCGCCGAGCCCGCCCTGCTTGGTCGGAATCACCGGCACGCCCAGCGGACAGACGCTGCGCGGATTGACTTCGGGACACTCGATCGGCGGCGCGCCCTTGACCGCGCCGTCGAGCTGGATCTGGCTGACCCCGGTGAAGCCTACGCCCTGAATGGTCGCGGTGGTACCCTGAAGGATCGGCACTTCCTTGTTCACGCTGATCCGCACGCGCACCAGACTGGGGTCGGGCGGGAACAGCGCGATTTCCTTCACCTGCCCCGCGGGCACGCCGGAAAAGGCGACCGCCGAGCCCTTGTTCACGCCATCGACCGCCTGCTTGAAGAAGATGTCGTACTCCTTCTCGGCGGCGGTGTTGAGCCGCGCGAGCCAGACGGTGAACAGCGCCAGCACGGCGAGCAGGATCAACACGACCGCGCCGACCAGCACATGATTTGACCGGGTTTCCATCTAGTGCCTCATGTCACCGCCGCCCGCTCCACGCTGCTGACAGCGGCGCGGCCACGCGGGCCGTTGAAATATTCCTGAATCCACGGATGATCCAGCGCGAGCAGCTCGTCGATCGTGCCGACCGCGATCACGCGCTTGTCCGCCAGCACCGCGACCCGGTCGCAGATCGCGTAGAGCGTATCGAGATCGTGCGTGATCAGAAACACCGTCAGCCCCAGCGTGCGCTGGAGCGACAGCGTCAACTCGTCAAACGCCGCCGCGCCGATCGGATCGAGGCCCGCCGTCGGCTCGTCGAGGAACAACAACTCGGGGTCGAGCGCGAGGCTGCGAGCAAGACCCGCGCGCTTCTTCATCCCGCCGGACAGCTCGGCCGGGTATTTGGGGCCGGCATTGGACGGAAGGCCGGTCATGACGACCTTATAGGCGGAAATCTCGTCGAGCAGCGCCTGATCAAGCGCGGGGTAGAATTCCTTGAGCGGCACCTGGACGTTCTCGGCCACCGTCAGCGTCGAGAACAGCGCGCCGCCCTGAAACAGCACGCCCCAGCGCTTGCGCATCTCGATCGCCTCGGCCTCATCGACGTCCAGCGCGTCCTCCCCGAACACCTCGACCGTGCCGGTATCGGGTTCCTGCAGCCCGATGATCGAGCGCATCAGCACCGACTTGCCGGTGCCCGATCCGCCGACCACGCCCAAAATCTCGCCCTGCCGCACATCGAGGTCGAGACCGTCATGCACCACTTGGTCGCCAAAGCTGTTGCGCAGACCGCGCACGCGGATGACCGCGTTCCCGTCAAAGGTGGGCGCGGTCATCAATTCCACCCCACTTCGGTGAAGAATACCGCGAAGAAGGCGTCGAGCACGATGACGAGGAAGATCGCCTGCACCACCGCGGTGGTGGTGCGGGTACCGACCTGTTCGGCGTCGCCTTCCACCTGCATTCCCTGATAGCAACCGGCGATCGCGATGATCGCTCCGAACACCGGCGCCTTGACCAAACCAACATAGAGATCGGTGATCGGCACCACTTCGCGGATGCGCTGGACGAAGGTGATCGGCGGGATGTCGAGGCTGATCCAGCACAGCAGCCCGCCACCGATGATCGCGACGACCGACGCGTAAAAGCCGAGCAAGGGCAGCATCAGCACCGCCGCGATCACGCGCGGCAGCACCAGCGCCTCCATCGGGTTGACCCCGATGGTGCGCATCGCGTCGATTTCCTCGGTCAGCTTCATCGTGCCGAGCTGTGCCGCGAACGCCGACCCCGAGCGGCCCGCGACCATGATGGCGGTCATCAGGATGCCGAGCTCGCGCAGCGTGATGCGCCCGACGAGGTTGATCGTGAACACCTCGGCACCGAACTGGCGCAATTGCACCGCGCCCTGCTGCGCGATGACGATGCCGATCAGGAAGCTCATCAGCCCGATGATGCCGAGCGCGGAGACGCCGACCACCTCGAACCGGTGGACCGTTGCGTGGAAGCGGAAGCGGCGCGGGTTCAGGAGCACCGCGCCGAACGCCATCGCGGTCGCACCCATGAAGCCAAGGAGCCCGTGGAGCGTCCGAAACGCCTGAATCACCGCCTCGCCCACTTCGGCGAGCAGACGCTTGAAGGTGCCGTACGGCGCGGGCGGCATCTCGATCGGCTGATCGGCGCCCGCGACCTGATCGAACAGATGCTGAGAATCCGCGTTGAGCCCGGACACCGCTGCGGCGTGATCGCGCGCGAAGCGATGGACCAGCCACGCACCCACGGTATCGATCCGCTCGATCCCCGACATGTCGAGCCGCGCGACGGGACCGCTCACCCCCGCAAGCCGTTCGGGCAGATCGCCGATCGAACGAAGCGAGAGATTACCGCTGAAGCGGAGCGTGCCGCCATTGGCCGCGTCGTGCTGAAAGTCGGCTGGCGCGCTCATCCCCTCATCCATGGTTGATTGGCACTGGAACGGCAAGCGTCTGCGTTTACAGATGTTTCGGTTCCAGCCCAATCCCGGAAACACCACGAAGGTTCCGATGCGCCGCCTTGCAATCTACGACATGGACAAGACGATCACGCGAAAGGCGACCTGGACGCCATTCCTGATCCACGCCGCGATGGCGCGCGCGCCGTGGCGGCTGGCCCTGCTGCCGCTGGCCGGGCTGGCTAGCCTCGCCTACCTCGCCAAGGCGATCGACCGCGCGAAGCTCAAGGAAGTGACTCACCGGCTGATGCTCGGCCGGACGATCCCGCATGAGGACCTGAATGCGGTGGCAGAAGCCTTTGCGGACAGCGTCGCGGCAAGCAACATGTTCGCCGATGCGCGGGCGCGGGTGGAGGCGGACCGCGACGCAGGATGGGAGCCGGTGCTGGCGACCGCGAGCCACGGTTACTACGCCCGCGCCATCGCCGCGCGGCTGCATATCACCACGGTGATCGCCACCGAAGCGAGGCGCGACGCGGACGGCGATGTGCTCGCGGGGCTGGAAGGCGAGAATTGCTACGGCCCGGCCAAGCTGCGGCTGATCGAGGCGTGGATGGCGCGCGAGGGGATCGCGCGACAAGACATCCGCGTTCGCTTCTACAGCGACCATGTGTCGGATGCCCCGGTGCTGGAATGGTCGGACGAACCGTTCGCGGTGAATGCGCACGGGCCGCTGCGGCGGCTGGCGGCGGTGCGCGGGTGGACCGTACTGGATTGGGAGGGATAGCGCCGCGTGCAGTGAGCACCGGCGGCTTGGAAGCCCGGCGGGAGGCAAGCGATGCCCCCAAGGCTCGATCGCATTGCTGGGGAGCGTGGCTCCCGGCACAAGGCCGGGATGACGGTGGGTGGCCGGGTGAGTGGCAGGAATGAAGGCGCGGCCGGCGTGCCAGAAGTCCGCTACAGCACCGTGTGCAGCGTGTGGATCAGCAGGCCGACCAGTCCGCCAACCAGCGTGCCGTTGATACGGATATATTGCAGGTCCTGCCCCACCGCATTCTCGAGCCGGCCGGTGATCGTCTGCGCGTCCCAGCCGCGCACCGTGTCCGACACCAGCCGGACGATGCCGTCGCCATAATCGGCGGCGGTGCCGACCGCGGCGCGGCGGACGAAGCGGTTGATCATATGGGCAAGGCGCGGGTCGTTCTGCAGCGTGTCGCCCAACTGGCGCAGCGCATCGCCGAGCTTGCCGGTCAGCGCCGCATCGGGATCGCGCGCGACGCGGAGCAGAGCGGCGCGTGCCTGTTCCCACATCCCCTCGATCCAGCGGGCGAGCGCGGGGTTGTCGAGCAGATCGGCCTTGAACTCCTCGACCTTCATCCGGGTCGGAATGTCGAACTGGAGGTCGAATGCGAGCTTCTCCAGCCCTTCTTCGACCTTCCCCCGCAACGGGTGGCCGGGGTCTTCTGCAACGTCGGCGACGAGCTTGTACAATCCGTCGATGATCGCGTTGGCCAGCGTCTCGTCCAGCCCGGTCCAGCGCATGATCGAGCCGGCACGCTCGTGCACCATCTTGCGGATCAGCGCTTCATTCTGGTCGATGATCTTGGCGAGCCAGCGCAGCATGCCGTCCATCAGCGGCGTGTGACGCCCCTCGGCCATCGCCGCGCCCAGCGCCTGCCCGATCAGGGGAGCGATATCGGTCTGGCGCAAACGGTTGGCGACCGCGCCCTTGATCATGCCGCCAAGCTGCTCCTGATCGAGCGACTCCAGCAGACTCGCCGCCATGCGCGATGCGCCGCGGCGCAGACGACCCGAACTCTCGGGCGGCTGCGCGAGCCACTTGCCCGCAGCGCCGGCGACATCGACCCGGCGCATCCGCCGCGCGACCACCGAGGGGATCAGGAAATTGTCGCGCAGGAAATTGGCGAGCGCGGTGGCGATCCGGTCCTTGTTGCGCGGGATGATCGCGGTGTGCGGGATCGGCAGCCCGAGCGGGTGGCGGAACAGCGCCGTCACCGCGAACCAGTCGGCAAGACCGCCGACCATCGCCGCTTCGGCAAAAGCACGAACGAACCCTGCCGCCGGATAGCCCGGCTCGTAATGGCGCGCCGCAAGGTAGACCGCCGCCATCGCCACCAGCAGGCCGGTGGCGATGAAACGCATGCGCCGCAAACCCGGTGGCGCGGGTTCGCGGCGGATGCGAGCGGCAAATACGCCGCCAGGACGTCCAGGGCCGGGACGTGCGCGGCCGGAAAGCGCGCGGGGAGACGGGGTCATGCCCGTAACAATCCTCCCGCGCGCGATTGGTTCACTCGGCAGGCTGGGTTCCCTCCCCGCCCTGATGGCCAAGGCGCCCCTGCTGGTCGATCACCGCACCCTGCGGCCCATGCTCGTCGCCGGGCGTGTAGGTGAGCAGACGGCGGCGCAAGCGCGGCCCCATCCACTTCTCCACCCCGATTGCGAGACTGAAGCTCGCCGGAACAATCAGCAGCGTCAGGATGGTCGAGAGAATGAGACCACCGATCACGGTGATGCCCATCGGCGCGCGCCACGAGGAATCACCGGTGAGCGAAATCGCCGTGGGCACCATGCCCGCGACCATCGCCACGGTGGTCATCACGATCGGCTGGGCGCGCTTGTGCCCGGCGTCGGCGATGGCCGTCATCTTGTCGACACCCTTCTCCATCTCCTCGATCGCGAAGTCGATCAGCAGGATCGAGTTCTTGGCGACGATGCCGAGCAGCATCAGGAGACCGATATAGACCGGCATTGAGATCGGGTTGCCGGTGATCATCAACGCCAGCAACCCGCCCAGCGGCGCGAGCAGCAGCGACCCCATGTTCACCAGCGGCGACACGAAGCGGCGGTAGAGCAGCACCAGCACCGCGAAAACGAGGAAGATGCCCGCCACCACCGCGATGAGGAAGTTCTGGATCATCTCCGCCTGCCACTTGGCCTGACCGACGGTGAGCTTGCCGACGCCGAGCGGCAGGTTCTTCATCGTCGGCAGCGCGTCGATCTGCTTCATCGCATCACCGCTGACCACGCCCGGGGCAAGGTCGGCGCCGATCATGATGCGGCGCTGCTTGTTGATCCGGTCGATCCGGGTGGGACCGGCGCCGAAGCCGATCTCCGCGACCAGGCTCAGCGGCACCGATCCGCCCGCCTGAGTCTGCACCGGCAGGTTCTGGATCGTCGACAGCTTGGCGCGGGCATCCTCGTCGAGCGCGACGCGGATCGGGATCTGACGATCCGACAGCGAGAAGCGCGCGCTGTTCTGGTCGATATCGCCCAGCGTCGCGATGCGGATCGCGCTGGAGAGCGCCGCGGTGGTGACACCGAGATTGGCGGCCAGATCCATGCGCGGGCGAATCACGATTTCAGGGCGCTGAAGATCGCCGGTAATGCGCGGCGCGACCACGTTCTTGAGGCTCGCCATTTCATCGACGATCTTCTGCGCGGTCTGAGTCAGCAGCGCGGGATCCTCACCACCCAGCGTGATCGTCAGCGCGCGGCCCGACCCGCCCCAGCCCTGTTGGTTGCGGAACGACACACGAGCGTCGGGAATCTTGGCGAGTTCGGGCGTCAGGCGGCGCTCGAACTCGTCGCTCTTGAACGGCCGCTCATCGGCGAACATCGCGGTGACACGGCCATTGCCGACAAAGGCGCGCGAATAGGTGTTCTCGACCCCTTCCTGCCCGGCGAGCAGGTCGCGGACACGATCGACCACCACCTTGGTCTGCTCGAGCGTGGTACCCGGGACCATCTCGATGCTCGCGGTCACCGCGTCCTGATCCAGATTGGGCTGGAAGGTCATCGGCAGCGACATGAAGCAAACGATCGTGAGCGCGAACGAAGCGATCCCGCCGACCACCGCCGACCAGCGATGGCGCAGCGTCCAGTGCAGGATCTTCATATACTGGTCCATCATCCACCCTTCGCCATGGGTGGCGTGGCCCTTCGCCTTGAGGAAATAGGCGGCGATCATTGGAGTCAGCAAACGCGCGACCGCAAGGCTCATCAGCACCGCCGCGACGACGGTGAGGCCGAAATTCTTGAAGAACTGACCCGAGATGCCCGGCATCATGCCGACGGGCAGGAACACCGCGACGATCGACATGGTGGTCGCGACGACAGCCACGCCGATCTCGTCCGCGGCGTCGATCGACGCCTGATACGCGGTCTTGCCCATACGCATGTGGCGGACGATGTTCTCGATCTCCACGATCGCGTCGTCGACCAGCACGCCCGCCACCAGACTGAGCGCGAGCAGCGTCATCTGATTGAGGTTGAAGCCGAGCAACTCCATGAAGAAGAAGGTCGGGATCGCGGACAGCGGGATCGCGAGCGCCGAGATCAGCGTCGCGCGCCAGTCGCGCAGGAACAGGAAGACGACGATCACCGCGAGGACGGCGCCCTCAATTAGCGCTTCCAGCGCGGAATGATACTGGGATTCGGCATATTCGGTGTTGTTGAACAGCACCTCGAAGCGAACCTTGGGGTTACGCTCGTTGAGCGACTTGAGCTTCTTCTCGGCCTCGTGGAACACCGCGACGTCCGACGCGCCCTTGCCGCGCTTGATGTCGAAGGCAAGCACCTGCCGGCCATTCCACTCGGCCGAGCTGCGCAGCTCGGCATAGAGATCCTTGACCTGCGCGATGTCGGACAGGCGTACGGTGCGGCCGCCGCCGATCGAAATCTGGGTCTGGCCGAGCGCATGGGCGTTGGCGGCGTTGCCGAGCACGCGCACCGACTGTTCGGTGCCCGAAATCTCCGCGCGGCCGCCCGCGGCGTTGAGGTTCACCTGACGCAGCTGCTGGTTCACCTGGCTCGCGGTCAGGCCGTAGGACTGGACCTTGGCGGGATCGAGGATGATGCGGATCTCGCGGTTGACGCCGCCGACGCGGTCGACCGCGGTGAGGCCGGGAACCGACAGGAGCTCCTTCGCAACCGAGTTGTCGACGTACCAGGAGAGCTCCTCCATCGTCATGTCGGTGGCGATGGCGGTGAAGCTGGCGATGTCATTGTCAGTGGTGTTCGCGCGGAACACCTGCGGCTCGAGGATGCCGTCGGGCAAGTCGCCGCGGATCTGGTTGATCGCCTCGCGCACGTCGTTGACCGCGCGATCGATCGGAGTGCCGATGTCGAGCTGAATGACCGTGGTCGAGTTGCCCTCGGTCACGTTCGATTCGATCTGGTCGATGCCCTGCAGCGCGCGCACCGCCGATTCGACGCGCTGGGTGATCTGCGTCTCCAGCTCGGTCGGCGCGGCGCCGGGCTGGCTGATCGTGACGATCGCAACCGGGAAGTCGATGTCCGGATCGTTGTTCACGTCCATCCGCGCGAAACTGACGAAGCCTGCGATCGTCAGCGCGATGAACAGGACGATCGGCGGAACGGGGTTCCGGATCGACCAGGCCGAGATGTTGCGAAAGCCCATGGCTCTAGTCCTTACGTCCGCGTCACTTCTGCAGCTTGGTGAGGTTGGGTTTCACCTTCTGCCCGGGATTGAGGAAGGCACCCGCAGTCAGCACGACACGCTCGGTGCCGGTCAGACCGGTGGTGATCGCCACGCCCGCATCGGAAACATCGCCGGTGGTGATCGGGCGGCGCTCCGCCTCATCCTTGGCGTTCAGGATATAGACGAAATTGCCCTTGGAGTCGCTCTGGATCGCCGACTGCGGCAGCATCGGCGCGACCTGTCCGCCCGAATGGATGCTCGCGCTGGCGAAGCCACCGGGGCGCAGCGCCTTGCTGTAGGACAGCGCGACACGCGCGACGCCCTGACGCGTCTGCGGATCGATCACCGGCGACACCTGCCACACCTGACCCGCGAAATTCTCGGCCGTGCCGACCGGCGTCACCTCGGCGCGCGCGCCGACGGGGATGCGCTGGAGATCGGCTTCGCTCAACTGCACGCGCATCTCGAACTGGCCGCCTTGCGCGACACGGAACAGCGTACCCGAGCCGGCGCTGACGATCTGGCCCGGCTCGACCGAACGGGTCAGGACAAGGCCGGCAGCGGGCGAGCGGATGTCGAGCCGGCGGTTGCGCGCGGCGGTTTCCGAATGCTGCGCCTGCGCGACACGCACGCGCGCGGCCGCGGCGTCGCGGGTCGCGGTCTTGCGGTCGATATCGGCCTTCGACACGAAGCCGCGCGCGACGAGCTGCTTGGCGCGATCGAGCTCGGCCTGAGCGATGTTGAGATCGGCCTGCGCGACGCGCACGCCCGCCGCGAGCGACTGGGCGGTCTGCGCCTGGACCGAGCGGTCGACGGTCGCGAGCACCTGTCCGGCGGCGACCCAGTCGCCCGGCTCGACAAGCACTCGGGTCACCTCACCGCCCTCGCCCGCGACGCCCACCGGCATTTCGCGGCGCGCGGCAAGCGAGCCGGTACCGGTGATCACGCGATCGATTTCCCGGCGTCCGGGCACCGCGACGCTGACCACGGGAAGCTGGCGTCCGCCGCCCTCACCCTGCGCACCCTTGGCCGCGGCGGTGGCGGTCTTCTCGCCATCGCCCTTGCCCGCGGCGAAGGCGAACCATGCGGCGGCAAGCGCGGCCAGCGCGATC
>DATIGZ010000095.1:0-4942 GCA_035481255.1 Sphingomonas sp.
CTGCCGCTGTCGTTCAGCGGCACGTTCGCATCGGCTTCGATCCGCCACGCGTCGTAGGAGCCGACATGGGCGCCCAGATACAGGCCGCGCTCGCGCGTCGGGCGCTTGCGGATATAATTGATCGTCGCGGACGGATTGCCGACGCCGGTGGTCAGGCCGCTGGCACCGCGAATGACCTCGATCCGCTCGAAGAACAGCGTATCCATCTCGCCGAACTGGATATTGAAGCGCAGCGGCGTGCCGATGCCGTCGACCTGGACGTTGGACACGTCGAACCCGCGCGCGGTGAACATCGTGCGATCGCTGTCGTAGCGCTGGACGTTGAGGCCGACCACCTGCTCGAGCAGCGTGCCGGTGTTGGTCAGCGCGAAATCCTGGATCCGTTGATTGTCGATGACGGTGATCGACTGCGGCGTCTCGCGCAGCGTCAGCGACAGGCCGGTCGCGGAGGCCGGCTTGTCCTCGGCGATGGCAAGGCCGGTGACGACGATCTCCTTGTCGTCCTGGGGCGCGTCCTGACCGTCCTGAGCCCGGACGGGCGCGGCCGACGCAAGCAATGCCACGACGGACGTGCCGATCATCGCATGCCGATTGAACCTGATCATCTCTTAAGCCCTCCCGATTGTCGGGACCCGCGCCTTTTCGGCGCGTCGCCCCACAGCGTGTTTTCCTGCGGTTTTGTTCTGGTGCTGTGGGACAGCCTTAGGACAAGGGCTGCAAAGTTATGAGGTACGATTATCCGGCAATCATCGGAACGCGTTTCATTCAAGTGACGGGTACAATTCTGTACGCATGCGGATAGCGGTCCGACTGTTGCTTCTCGCGCTCCGTCCAGACGCTGTAGTGCCGGGTCAGCGCCGGGATTGTACCCGCACGAGAACGGGGCACGGGGGACAGTTTCGGCTGAGGCGCGCGGTGCGGAGCCGCGCGCGCGGACCGGATCAGCGGCCGGCGCGTCCGCTCAACCGGGTCGCACGCAGCCCCTTGGCGTCGGGCGTGATCCGGACGCGATCTCCCTTTCGGGCCGCGACCTCGACGCTGCTTGTGCCGTTCCGCACCCGCAGCGGCCCATCGTCTCCGGCGGTTAGGATCGCGTCCGCAAGCTTGCCGCCGGCCCAGCTCAGGTCGACACCGACATTGCCGCGCGCGCGCAGGCCCGTGACACGCCCGCTCGGCCAGTAGCGCGGCAGCGCGGGGAGCAGGTGGATCGTGCCCGAGTGGCTCTGCATCAGCATCTGGCCGATGCCCGCCGCGCCGCCGAGGTTGCCGTCGATCTGGAACGGCGGGTGCGCGTCGAACATGTTGGGATAGGTGCGGCTGGGCGCGAACAGCATCTTGAGCACCTTGTACGCACGCTCGCGCTGCTCGAGTCGCGCCCACAAATTGATTCGCCAGCCGATCCCCCACCCCGTCGCATCGTCACCGCGGATTTCGAGCGTCCGGCGCGCCGCGGCCGCAAGCTCCGGCGTTCGCTGTAACGTGATCTGCTCGCCTGGATAGAGCGCGTAGAGGTGGCTGACATGGCGATGGTTGATCTCGGGCGCGTCCATGTCCCAATCGTCGAACCATTCCTGCAACTGACCCGCCTTGCCGATCCGGTCGGGCGGGATCTTCGCCAGCTTCGCGGCGATCTCGCCCCTCAACCCCGCATCTCTGCCCAGAAGTTCAGACGCCGCGATGGTCCGCGCGAACAGATCGCGCAACAACTGGCTGTCCATCGCGGGGCCGGCACAGATCGATACGCCCGGCCGGTGCGAATTTTCCGGCGAATTGGACGGGTTCATCACCAGTTCCCCGGTACGCGGATGCGGCACCAGCGCGTCGAGATAGAATTGGCACGACGACGCCATCAGCGGATAGAGCTCATCCAGGAACGCGCGGTCGCGGCTATGGTCCCAATGGTCCCACAGCGTGTTGAGCAGCCACGCGCCGCCCATCGGCCACATGCCGTAGAGCGCCGAGGAATTGACCGTCGCCTGCCGCCACAGGTCGGTATTGTGATAGGCGACCCAGCCGCGCGCACCCCAGTCGTTGCGGGCGGTGCGCTGCCCGGTGATCGCCAGATCCTTGGTCATCTGCAGCAGCGGCTCGACCAGTTCGCCGAGGTTGGCGGCATCGGCGAGCCAGTAGTTCATCTCCGCATTGATGTTCAGCGTCCATTTGGATTCCCACGGCGGCGCCGTGCGCTCGTTCCAGATGCCTTGAAGGTTTGCCGGCTGCGTGCCGGGGCGCGACGAGGCGATCAGCAGATAGCGCCCGAATTGATAGAAAAGCGCGGCCAGCGCCGGATCGTCGAGCTCGCCCGATCGCGCGATCCGCTGGTCGGTGGGCAGGTCGGCGGCCGGGCTGCGGCCCAGATCGAGATCGACGCGGCGGAACAGCTTGCGATGGTCCCCCTGATGCGCGGCGAGCAGCGCTTCCCAGCTCTTCGCGCTTGCCGCCTTGATATCCGCGCGTGCGATCGCGGACGGATCGCCGCCAATGTCGTCGAACCGGCGATAGCTGGTCGCGGTCGCCACCAGCAGCACGACCTCTTGCGCGTCCTCGATGCGGATGCCGTCGCGGCCATTGGTCTGGCGCCCGCCGACGCGCTTCACCCGAACGCGCGTCTCGAAGCGGATCCCGCCCGGAACGCCATGCTGCGCCGGACCGATCCCGCGCATCACAAGCGTGTCGTCGCCCTCGACCACGATCTCGGCGTCTTGCGGCGTCGAGAGAGCGATGTTGACGTTCACCGATCCCGCCGGGGCATCGGTCGACAGGCGGATCGCGATGACCCGATCGGGCGCCGAGGCAATCACCTCGCGCAGATGGGTGACGGCCCGCACCTTGAACCGCGTCGATGCGACCGCGCCGTCAAGGTCGAGGCTGCGACGATAGCTCTGACTGTTCTCGATGCCCTGGAACAGCAGCATCAGGTCGCCGATCGGCTGGTACGACATCTGTCGCTGCGGCCGCGCAACAAGCACGTCGTCCGCCAGATCCTGCGCTTCCTTGTACTTGCCCGCCCAGATCAGGTCGCGCACGCGCGGCAGTCCCGCACCCGCCTTGGGATTGGTGCCGTCATAGGGCGACCCGGCAAAGAACGTGTCCTCGTTGAGCTGAATCCGCTCATTGGCGATCCCGCCGAACACCATCGCGCCCAGCCGGCCGTTACCGACGGGCAGCGCCTGAACCCATTCGTCCGCGGGACTGTCGTACCACAGCAGATTGGCGTCGGCGGTTCCCCCCTCGCCCGCCTGCGCCGGTAGCGACGTTGCAACCGCTAGCCCTGCGCCCGCCTTCATCACGCCCCGGCGCGAAACCCGTGTCGGATCGCCCATCAGCCGCGCTTTGCAGGGCGGGCGAGCGTGAACAGCATCGCGCTGACCGGGGGCACGATCACCATCCGGTTCGGGCGCCGCGAGACCGTCGTCAGGGTCGTCGCGTCCTTCGCCGCCGCCGACGGTCCGGTCAGCACCACCACCCGCGCCTCCGGCAGGGCGGGCAGCTCGACCGTCACCGGCGCGTCGCCCTGATTGATCAGCGCGATCCGGTCACGTCCGTTCTGGCGCAGCGCGTAATAGCCGAGATAGGGATCGGGCACCGCGGGCGTTTCGAGGAAGGTCGCGCCATCCAGCATCTGCGCGAACTGAGTACCGTAATAGAGCGGGCGGCGCGAAAATCCCTTCGACGGCGTCCCGACGATCGGCGAGTAATTGCCGTAACCCCCACCATGCCAGTTGACCCCGATCCAACCGCGCCGCGCCCAGTCGAGCATCCGGTTGGCGCCCCATACCGACGCCGCATGTACGTCCGATACCCCGACCTTGCCGCCGTCCCAGCAGCTGTTGCCCTCCGACATGCGGTAGGGCAGGCCCGACACGCGCCGGGCATCCTCGACCGCCGTGTAGCCGGCCTGCTTGAACGTCGCCGTCTTCGCCTCGGGCAGCTTGAGCTGGTCGAGCGTCGCTTCCGGCGACCCTGAAGGCCCCATCGCGTAATAATGGCCGGTCAGCATCATCACGTCGGGATAGCGCCGCGCAACCCCGGCAAAGGCGGTCAGATATTCCAGCTTGTTCGAGATACCGGGGCCGGCGAATTTCAGCCCCGGCGCGGCGGCGGTGATCGCCGCGTGGAAGCGATCCCATTCGGCGACATAGTCGGCCGGGGTCCATGTCGCGGGGCGATAGCGGTTGCGGAACACGTCGGGCTCGTTGCCGATCTGGATCGCCGACAGCCGCGGTCCCAGGATGCGCTGGACGTCGGCGGCTTCGCGTGCGGCCTGCTCGGGCGTGGCGTGCGCCATGTTGAGTCCGTAGAGGCAGCTCCATCCCGTCGCATCGAGGAAGCCGCGCAGGTTGCGCAGCGCGACGGTGGAGACGTTCAGCCCCTCGCGGTTGAGCTTGTTATGCTCCGGCCCGTGAATCTCGAATGACGGCGCGATCACCGTGTCGCCGACATAGGCGGTATGCTCGCCCGACGACCCGCCCAGCCGGATGCTCCCCGATGGCGAGAGCCCGCGGATCAGCCGGACAAACGCCTTGTTGTCCGCCGAGAAATAGCCGGGATTGGACAGCTGCGCGCGCTCGAACGACAGGCCGACAAAGTCCTTCGGGATCGTGGCGCCGGTCCGTGTCGCATCATAGCCGAGCGCCATGGCCCGCTCGGCGGCCGCCGCGATCCGCGGGAACGCCGCGATCCCACCCGCGACCGCCAGCATCTCAACGAAATCACGGCGCTTCATGCGGCACTCTCCCCATCATCTGCCGCGCGTCTTGCACGATCATATGATTATCATATGTTTTGAAAACCTGTATGACAACAATGATCGGGAGGGTAAGGCAAATGCGGCGCGCCGGAATAGCGATCTTCTCGACAGCGGCCACCGTCTTCGCCTGCCCGGCTCCCGCCGCCGCCCAGCTCGACGGCAATGCGGACGAGGCAAAGGTCGCCGCCTACC
>DATIGZ010000096.1:0-5785 GCA_035481255.1 Sphingomonas sp.
GAAATCACCGATCTCCTGGCTTGCGCCCGCGACGACGCTCACGCGCTCCTGATCGGGGATCACTTCCAGCGCGCCGTCGTAGAAGCACAGATTGCGCGTGCCCGGCAGCAGCGCGCCGGCATTCGCACCGGTCACGCCGCCGCTCTGTGCCGCCAGCGTCGGTGCCCCGGCGGGCGCGCGCTGCATCACCGTCAGCTCTTCGCTGTTCCCGCAGATCGGCACGATCTCGCGGCCCTATCGCGCAAGCGCCTGGAATGTGTCCGGCGGTGTCGAGTTCAAGCCGTTCGGCGATTTCCGCGCGACCGTCTACTACGCGCATGGCGAGGCCGAGGAGATCGACGATCGTCGCCGTAACGGCGTCAACGCCGCGGCGCTGCAGGCGGCTCTCAACGACACCAATCCGGCGACCGCGCACAACGTGTTCGGCGGCGCCAACAACCCGGCGACGATCGCGACCATCACCGACAACCTGTTCGTGATCACCGGCCGCACGCGGCTCGATGTGCTCAACGCCCAGCTCGACGGATCGCTGTTCGAGATTCCGGGCGGCAATGTCCGCATCGCGGTGGGCGGCGAACATCGCGTCGAATATACCTTCACCGATCTGCTCAGCGGCCGCTCGACCGCGCCGGTCAGCGTCGCCGACGACGGTAGCCGTAATGTCGATGCGGTGTTCGCCGAGCTGTTCGTGCCGCTGGTCGGCGCGGGCAACGCCTCGCCGGGGCTTGAGCGGCTCAACCTCAGCCTCGCGGTGCGGTATGAGCATTACAGCGACTTCGGCAGCACCACGAACCCCAAGTTCGGTGTGACCTATCGCCCGTTCGACGGGCTGACGCTCAAGGGCACCTACGGCACCTCGTTCCGTGCTCCGACGTTCACCGAAGTGTCCCAGATCGCGGGCGGCGCGGGCCTCTATTTCGATACGCTGCCCGGCCCGAACGGTAACCAGCAGGGGATCGGCATCGCTGGCGGCAACCCGAACCTCAAGCCTGAAAAGGCGACGACCTGGTCGTTCGGGGCCGAGGTGGCGCCGGCCGCGCTGCCGGGCTTCACCGCGTCGCTCAACTATTTCCGGATCGATTATACCGATCAGATTCAGGGCCTTCGCGGTACGCCGGGCTTGCTGACCAGCCCGCTCTACGCCTCGTTCCGTCAGTTCAATCCGACAGCGGCGGAGATCAGCGCGCTGGTCAATTCCGGCCTGCCGATCAACAGCGCGATCAACCAGTCGCTGGTGACCTTCATCGTCGACGGGCGTCGCCAGAATCTGGGCACCTCGCTGCTGCGCGGGCTCGACTTCACCGCCGCCTATCAGTGGAAATGGGGCGGGGTCGAGTTCGATGCCGGCATCCAGGGCACATACATCCTCGACTATCTGTTCGAGGCCGTGCCGGGGTCGGGGCTGCAAAGCGTGGTCGACACGATCGGTTTCAGCCAGAAATTCCGCACTCAGGCGGACATCGGCGCCAAGGTCGGCGGGCTGAAGGCGCGGCTGACCTGGAACCACCTCAACGGCTATTACAACACCACCGTCACGCCGCGGCAGGAAGTCAGCAACTACGATACGTTCGATCTGCTGGTCGGCTATGACGTCACCGAAAAGGTCAGCCTGTCGTTCGACGTGCGCAACCTGTTCAACGAGGATCCGCCCTTCGTTGATACCACCAACGGTTACGACCCGCAGTCGGCGAACCCGGTACCGCGCCTGTTCGCGATTACCGCGAACGTGAAGTTCTGATGCCGGCAATGCTCGCCGCCGTGCTGGCCGGATGCGCCGTCCTGACGGGCACGCATCCGGGCGGTGTCACCGTCCGCGCGACGCCGGTCGATGCGCCCGCGGGCTGGGAGGCTCCCGACAGCCGCGGTACCTATCGCGGCATCCCGGTGAAGGTCCCGTTCTGCCGCGTCGAAGGGACGATCGAAGGCAATATCGGCTTCGAGCTGTGGTTGCCACAGGCATGGAACGGGCGGCTGCTCGGTGCCGGCGTGGGCGGCGATGCCGGAGTCTACAATTATATCGATATGAGCCGCCGCATCGCCGAGGGATTTGCCACCGTAACCACCGACAGCGGGCATAAGATCACTCAGGCGCGTTGGATGGCCGATCCCAAGGCTCGGGTGGATTACGAACATCGCGCGGTTCACCTGACCGCTGGCGCGGCGAAGATGCTGGCGGGCAAGCTCTACGGTCGCGCGGTCGATCGCAGCTATTTCACCGGCTGCTCGGGCGGCGGGCGTCAGGCGCTCAAGCAGATGCAGAACTACCCCGGCGACTATGACGGCGTGATCGCCGGCGCGCCGGGGCCGTACATGCCGCTCCAGTCGGTGCGGATGCTGTGGTTCGCGCTGCAACAGAAATGGAACAAGCTCGGCGCGCTCAGCGACGCCGACTGGTCGCTGTACGAGGCAAAGGCCACCGCCGCGTGCGACGCGGCGGACGGGGTGAAGGACGGCGTCATCGCCAACCCGCTCGCCTGCCGGTTCAAGACCACCGCATTGTTGTGCAAGCCCGGCCAGGCCGGAGACTGCCTGACCGCGCCCAAGGTCGCGATGCTGGATCTCATTCGTTCGCCGATGAAGGACGAGGCGGGCAGATCGATGGACGACGGGCTGTTCGCCGGGGTGCGCACGCGCCCGGGGCCGCCGTCGCCGCTGCTGCGCGCGATGTGGGCGGACGGGGTCTATGACGACGCCGGCTGGAGCGAGGACAGTTTCCAGCGCACGCGCGACCTACTCGCGGCGAACAAAGCGATGCCGGAATTGCGCACGGACAAGGTCGCGATCTCGCCCTTCGTCAAGGCGGGCGGCAAGGCGATCATCTGGCAGGGCTGGGCCGATCCTTCGACCAATGCCGGGCCGACGATCGACTATTACGCCGCGCTCGCCCGCGCCAATGGCGGCGCCGCGAAGCTTGACGACAGCGTGCGGCTGTTCATGGCACCGGGTGTCTATCATTGCCGCGGCGGACCGGGCGCCGATCAGGTTGGTGGATCGGGACACCAGAGCTGGCCGAACGACCCCTGGCGCGACATGCTGTGGGCACTGATCGGCTGGGTCGAGAAGGGGCAGGCGCCGCAGCGCCTGACTGCAACGAAGATAGTGGAGGGGAAGCCGACCTTCACCCGTGCCCTCTGTCCTTATCCGCAGGCGGCGCGCTGGGACGGGAAGGGACCGCAGGATCAGGCTGCGTCCTATCGCTGCGTCAGTGATCCGGCGCAGGTGAACTATCTGCGGCGCAAGTCGCTGGTGGGGTCGTAGCCTTCAAGCCCCTTCCTTGCGGGGGAGAGGCTATTTGGGTCTGCCGGCTTCCGGCAGGATCCGTACGTCCACGCGCCGCGCTTGCCATTCTAGCCCGTCAAACGCTGCCGTCACGAACGGGCCGGGCAGGCGGTCCACGATCGTCACACGATCCGGCGCGATGCCGCGCATGATCAGCGCCTGCCGGACGACCTCCGCGCGGGTACGGGCGAGGGCGGGGCTCTCGACGATCCGCTGCCCCGAAACCGTATCCGGCACGGTCTGCGCAACCCCGGCAATCTCGATCCGCGCCGGCTGTACATCCAGCGCATAGTTGATCGTCGCGTCGAGATAATAGTCTGCGATCTGATAGGTGATGAAGCTGCTGGAAAAGTCGAAGGGGATGGTGAAGCGCCCCTCGGCGAATGGCCTCTCGGGCAGCTTGCGCTTGTCATAGAGCGGGCGGACGTTGCGCGCGGGCAGGGCGAATTTGCGGCCCTTATAGCCTTCCGCCTTGATCAGGTGACGCGTGCATGGCGCCTCGAGCACTGAAACCCGCGCCGGCTCGATCACGGTTCCGCCGCACGGATCGCCGGCATCCTTCACGACGCGCCCCTCGACGAGGATCGCATGATTCCAGTCGGGCTTGGTTGGTGCTGCGGTCACGTCGTAACGGATCCCGGTGGCCGGGTCGCTCGCCAGCCAGCAACCCGATTTGCGGCCATTGTCGGTGTCGCGATAGACGGGGCAGGCAATGAAACGCACCGCCTGTTGCGCATCCTGCGCGCCGGTCAGAAACACCGCGCCGAAGAGCAGGGCCACCTTCATCACAGCGCCCGCATCAGGTTCACCAGATCCTGCTTTTCCTGCTCGGTATAGCCGATGTTGTAACGGCGTTCGTAGTAATCGATCACTCCGCGCAGATCCTTCGCGCTACCGTTGGAGAAATAGGGCGCACGCGCCGACATGCCGCGCAGCGACTGGAGCGTGATCCGCCCGACATCGGCGCATTTCCCAGTGGTCAGCGCATAGCCCGGATCGCTGGTCAGGATCGTGCGCCCGTAATGCCGATGCGGCTTGCCGGTGCAGGCGATGCGGAACAGCGGCAAATGCGGCGCGGGATCGGCAAAGGGCTGGTTGGTGGTGCCCAGATCGACCTGACCCGGTGCGACGTCCATGCCCATATAGCTCATATTGTGGCAGAAGACGCAGCTGTTGCGCACGGGATTGCCGAAACCGATCGGCGAGTTGATCCCAGCGCTGTCGGTGATCAGGAAGGTCTTGTCGCGGAACACCCGCGCGCCGCGCGCGACCGAGTCACGAAACGCGCGAACTTCGGGCGACAGCTTCGCTTTTAACGCCTCGGGCGTCTTTTCCCACGCTTCAAACTCGCTCCACACGGGGATGCCGCCGTCGCTGCCCAATCGGCCAGCGGCGGAGATCTGCAGCGTCTTCGTCCCGCCCATCGATCCGTCGGCGTCGAGCGCTCCGCCCTTCACGTCGATTTGCTGCGCGGCATAAATGCGGCGTTCGAAGTCGAGGATGCGCGCGATGTCGCGCTTGGACAGGTTCTTGAGGAAGCCGAGATGCGCGCCCGCCGCGTCGCGCATTTGCGCCTCGAGGCTGAGCACGCGGCCATCGGCCATCAGGTTGCCGCTGACCGGCTTGCCCGTATCGGGGTCGACCGGCAGCGGCATCCCGCTCTTGGGGTCATAGGCGAAGCCCATCGCCTCGATATATTTGAAGTTCGCCACCGGGCGCGGGCGGCGGAAGACCGAGATCATCCCCGCGCCGGCGATCCCGTGCTTCGCGTCGAAATTGCAGGTCGAAGGGTCGCGAATCACCTCGATCGTGAAATCGGCCTTCACACCCTTTATCGGCCAGGGGCGGGCGATGCGGATCAGGCCGTGGTCGAGCAACAGCGAATGCGATGCACGCTCGCCCTGCGGCAGGCTGGGGCAGTTGGAACCGTCGCCCGGCGCGAACAGCGGATCCTTCGCGCCGCGCCGCTCCCATTGCCGTTGTGCGGACTCCGCCGAAAGGCTCATCGCGTCGGCGGGCTGATGACAGGTAACGCAGGCACGGCCATTGGGGCCGATCGCGGTGAAGAAGGGGTGCCCCTTCGTCTCCATCGGCCCGCTGTCGAGCAGCAGGCGCAGCGTGCCGTTGGCATTGCGATAGTCGAGGCTGGCGGGGAATACGCGGCCTTCGCCGGGATCCCACCAGCGGTCCTTCCGGTCCTCGCCGCCTTGCGCGAAGGCGACCGCGGCGGCGAAGGCCAGCGATGCGCCGGCAAGGGTAAGCGTGCGGATCACGTTCCCGCCTCGCGGGCCTTGCCCAGCTTCGCCAGCGGGACGATCAGCAGCGCCCCGGCCAGCAGCAGTGCGGCAAGGAAATATACCGGCACGGCGACCGATCCGGTGCTTGCGACCACCCAGCCGATCGCCACGGGCATCGCGGTGCTGCTGACATTGCCGCACAGATTGATCGTCGCGATCGCGCCGGGGTTGCGTGCGCCGACGAACTTGGTCGGCACCGTCCAGAACAC
>DATIGZ010000097.1:0-1722 GCA_035481255.1 Sphingomonas sp.
CCCAGCCCGTCCCGCCGCGTTGCGCTCCAGTGACGGCCACGCCGGTGGCGATCTCCGCCCCGTTCGCGATCGCATCCTCCGCATTGGCGCGGACCAGGGCGGCGTCGTCGACCTGTGCGTCCCAATAGAGAAATCCGCTGCTGTCGGGGGTGAGCGGGGCGAGGTGGGGATCGTCGCGGCGCAGCGCGCGCGAGCGTGGGAGTGAGGAGCCGAGGCCGAGCGCGTCGTAGAGATAGAGGCCTGCGCGGACCATCCAGCGCGGGCGGACGGCGTTGGCATGGGGCAGCACAAACGCCATCGGGCGGATCAGATGCGGCGCGGCGGCCATCATCCGTTCGCGCTCGACCAGCGCTTCGCGGACCAGCCGAAACTCATAGGTTTCGAGGTAGCGGAGCCCGCCATGGATCAGCTTGCTCGACGCCGAGGAGGTGTGCGCGGCGAGGCTGTCGCGTTCGACCAGCAGCACCTTTAGGCCGAGCAGCGCGGCTTCGCGTGTGATGGCGCAGCCGTTGATGCCGCCGCCGGCGATGAGGAGATCATAGGTCACCGGCCGAGTCTATTCGGTTGGGAATCGGGCGGACAGCCCCTATATTCAGGGGCAATGGCAAAACAGAAAAACGCAAAGACCAAGCCCGTACCGGGCCTGCCGACACGGCAACAGATCATCGATTTCATCACATCATCCGATCAACCGGCGGGCAAGCGCGAGATTGCGCGCGCATTCGGCCTGTCGGCGCAGGAGAAGATCGCGCTCAAGGCGCTGCTCAAGGACATGAGCGACGAGGGGCTGATCGACGTCGCCCCCGGTCGCGCCTTTCACAAGATGGGCGGGGTGCCCAAGGTGACGGTGCTGCGCATCGTCGAGGCCGATGGCGACACCGTGTGGGCGGTGCCCGAGCGCTGGGAGGCCGAGGGCATTCCGGTGCCGCGGCTGCGCGTGCGTGAGAAGCGCGGGCCGGGCGGTGCGCTGGGCGTGGGCGACCGCATCCTCGCGCGGACCGAAGAGGCCGGAAAGGGCTTGATCGCGCACCCGATGAAGAAGCTCGCCAAGGGTGACGCGGCGGTGCTGGGCGTGGTGCGCGAAGAGGGCGGGCGGCTCTATCTGCAAGGCCTCGACAAGAAGGAGCGGGCCAGCCCGGTGATTTCGGATCGCAATGGTGCCGAGCCGGGCGACCTGGTGATGGCCGAAGTGACCGGTAAGGGGCCACGGCTGTTTGCCAAGGTCACCGAGATTCTCGGCGATCCGTTTGCGCCGCGCAGCTTTTCGCTGATCGCGATCCACAAGCATGAAATTCCGCACATCTTTTCGGAGGAATTGCTCGCCGAGGCGGAGCGGGTGGCGAAGCAGCCGCTGGGGGAAGGCCGCGAGGATTTGAGCCATCTGCCGATCGTCGCGATCGATCCGGCCGATGCGCGCGATCATGACGATGCGGTCTGGGCGACGCCCGATGACGATCCGGCCAACAAGGGCGGGTGGAAGGCGATCGTCGCGATTGCGGACGTCAGCTTTTACGTCCGCCCCGGGTCGCTGCTCGACCGTGAGGCGCGCAAGCGGGGGAACAGCGTCTATTTCCCCGACCGCGTGGTGCCGATGCTGCCGGAGATACTGTCGGCGGACGTGTGCTCGCTCAAGGAAGACGTTCCGCGTGCGGCGCTGGCGTGCCACATGCGGATTTCCGCCGATGGCGAGATCAAGGACTGGCGGTTCAGCCGCGCGGTGGT
>DATIGZ010000098.1:0-6660 GCA_035481255.1 Sphingomonas sp.
GTAGTGATTGCGCGGGTTGGTACCGCGCGGCATATTGCGGCGATGCTGCCCCTCATGCTCCTTCTCGCCGCTCAGGCGGCGTCCGGCGCCTGAGCGGCGACCAGCAGAAGCAAGGAAAGCATCACCGGGATATGACGGGAAGCGCGAACCCGCGCAATCATTACGCCCCCGGCGCGCCGGCCACTGACAACGCAGGCCAACTCCTCTTTCGAGGGTGGTAATTTTATTTCATCTGTGTTAAACAGCGCACCGGACGCGAGGAATCGCGTTTCGGTACTGGAGACCGTTGTTGATTTGCCCCGAACTGCCGCCTTCGCCCCGGTAACCGCACCGGGCGATGCGCGCAATCCCAAAGGGGCCACGTTGATTAGAAAGGCTTCCCACACATGGCTGCCAAGGCGCTGTCCTTCGATGTCGGCGATTATGTCGTTTACCCCAAGCACGGCGTTGGCCGTGTGATCGAACTCCAGAAATCGGAAATCGCGGGCATGCAGCTTGAGCTGTACGTGCTTCGCTTCGAAAAAGAGAAGATGACGCTCCGCGTCCCGACCAACAAGGCCGAGAGCGTCGGCATGCGCAAGCTGTCGAGCGACAAGACGCTCAAGGAAGCGCTCGACACGCTCAAGGGCAAGCCCAAGGTCAAGCGCACCATGTGGTCGCGCCGCGCCCAGGAATATGAAGCGAAGATCAACTCGGGCGACCTGGTGTCGATCGCCGAGGTGGTCCGCGACCTGTTCCGCGCCGACGACCAGCCCGAGCAGAGCTATTCGGAGCGCCAGATCTTCGAAGCCGCCGCGTCGCGCCTCGCCCGCGAGCTCGCCGCGATGGAACAGATCGATGAGAAGGCCGCGCTCGAGAAGCTGCTCGACATCCTGCGCGCCGCCGCGGCGATCTATAACAAGGACAAGGCGCCGGCCTGAGCCGACGCCACGTCGAACCGAAAGGGGCGGCCCGCAACGGCCGCCCTTTTTGTTTGCGCCGCAGCCGCCTCGAGTGTATTATTGACACAACACACACAGGAGAGACGCGATGAAGCTCGCCCTTGCCATGACCGCCGCCCTGCTCCCGCTCGCCGCATGCAACTTCGCCAACGGCATGAGCGGCGACGTCGTCCAGCCCAGCGGATCGGGCGGCACCCGTAATTTCGACGTGGCCGGCTTCACCGGCGTATCGCTGCGCGGCGCCGACGATGTCGAGGTGAAGACGGGTCCGGCCTTCAAGGTCACCGCCGAGGGGGACAGCGCGCTGCTCGACCGGCTGGAAATCCGCAAGGACGGCGACACGCTGCGCATCGGCCGCAAGGACGGCGAGTGGAACTGGGGCGGCGACAAGGGCGCGAAGATCACCGTCACCCTGCCCAAACTGACCAGCGCCAGCGTCGCGGGATCGGGCGACATGACCGTCGATCGCGCGCAAGGCGATTTCGACGGCTCGATCGCCGGATCCGGCAACCTCAGCATCGCGCAGTTCGCGGGCGGCAAGGCCGATCTGTCGATCGCCGGATCGGGCGATCTGCATATCGCCACGGGTCAGGCGAGCGAGATCGACGCCTCGATCGCCGGATCGGGTGACATCAACGCGCCCGCACTCAAGGCGGTGCGCGGCGACCTGTCGATCGCGGGATCAGGCAATATCCGCGCGCAGGTGACGGGTGACGCCGATATCTCGATCGTCGGTTCGGGCAATGTCGAGCTGACCGGCGGCGCCAAATGCTCGGTGAGCAAAATGGGCTCGGGCGACGCGCGCTGCAGCTGATCCGGGGTAGCTAAGGCGTACCGGGGCCCTCCCCTCTGCCCTCAAGGCTCCCGCTTGGCATGCCGGTGGATTGATGCGATCCACCGGTATGCGCATTTCACTCGCCAGACGTTGGGCCCTGCTGATCCCGCTCGCACTGCTCACCGCCGGGACCGCGCCCGCGCCTGAAGAGCGTCGCATCATGCTTACCGGGTTCGACCGGATCCGCGTCGACGGCCCGTTCGAAGTCCGCGTCGTCGCGGGGCCGCCCTCGGCTACCGTTTCCGGAGACCGCCGCGCGATAGAGCGGGTCAACATCCGCAATCAGGGCGACGTGCTGGTGGTCGGCGTCAGCACCGCGACTTGGGATGGCTGGCGCGACAAGGAAGGCGTGGCCGCGATCACCATCGCCGTTCCGCGATTGCGCGCCGCGAGCATCAACGGCGGGGGCAAGCTCGAAATCGGCGACATATCGGGCCAACGCGTCGATCTGGGCGTCAACGGCGCGGGATCGCTGACCGTGCGCAACCTTGCCGCCGACCAGCTCGCCACCACGCTCACCGGCACCGGCATCGTGCGGCTCGACGCCGGAACCGTGCGCACGGCGCGCTTCACATCCTATGGCGCGGGATCGATCGAGGCGGCGGGAGTCGCGGTCAACGACCTCACCGTCCACTCGCAAAGCGCCGGCAACAGCCGCTTCACCGCGCGCTTCACCGCCAACGTATCGACGCTGGGCACCGGATCGGTGCGCGTCGAGGGCAACGCCGCCTGCCGCCTTGCTGGTCCCGGGCCGGCAAGTTGCGCGGGCAAGATCGAGGGACGTTAGCAGTCGGGACTAGGCCGCGATCGGGAAGCGCAGCAGCCGGTCCTCCAGCGCCACCAGCGCCTCGGCGCCGCGCCCCACCGCGCGGATAATCTCGGGATGATGCGCGTCGAGCCCGCCGGTCAGCGCGCCGAAGGCGGGCAGGATCAGCTTGGTCGGAGTCGCGACGAAGCAGCGTCGTGCCACCTGCCGCCCGCGCAACCGCACGCGCAGCTTGGGGTGGAAATGCCCTGACAGTTCGGGCCGGGGCTCGCCGGGCTGCGCCTCATGCCGCAGCAACAGCCCGTCCACCTCCGCCTCTTCGACGATCTCGCCGCCGATATGATCGGCGAGCGCGGCGTCGTGATTGCCGGTGATCCACACCCAGCGCAGCGACCCCGTCAGGGCGGTCAGCGCCGCGCGCGCCGCTTCGGGCAACCGGCCGCACCCTTCCGAATCGTGGAAGCTGTCGCCCAGACACCACAGCTCACGCGCCTGTGTTCGTTCGGCCAGCGCGGCCAGCGCGGCGAGCGTCGCCATCGAATCATAGGGCGGCAGCATCTGACCGCTCGCGGCGAACCAGCTGGCCTTTTCGAAATGCAGATCGGCAACGATCAGCGCCCGCCGCGCGGGCCAGTAGAGCGCCCCCTCGGAGAGCGCGCACAATGACTGGTCAGCGAACGAAAAGGGAACCATGAAGCCGCTATCGCCCTGCCGCGCGGCAGGGTCAACCCGAACGGAACTGAATGCCCTTACGCGGGAGCAGCAAGCGTACCTTGCGGTCGGGGAAGTCGATCTCGACCCTGCGGAAGGAGCGCAGCGCATCCATGCCCAGCATCAGCGCGGGCCGGTCGGCCAGCCCGAACCGTTCGAACGGCGGAATATCCGCGAATGCCACCGGAAGCCCCTCCAGCGTGACCCCGCCCAGCTCGACGCGATGCGCGATGTGATAGTTCACCGTCAGCGTCTCGCCCGTCACGCTGGTCATCACCACCGGACCCTGCATCTTGATCCGCCGCATCTTCTCCCGCAGCGCCATGTTGCCCATGCTGATCTGCGATCCGGTGT
This sequence comes from Sphingomonas sp., assembly GCA_035481255.1. GTDB lineage: Bacteria > Pseudomonadota > Alphaproteobacteria > Sphingomonadales > Sphingomonadaceae > Sphingomonas. The sequence continues at coordinate 3,608 of DATIGZ010000098.1, forward strand.
CGAGCACAACGGTGATCTTGGCGCCTTCGAAAGTGGCATCGGTGACGATCAGCTGGCCCAGCCGGCTCTTCGCGGTGATCACGATCTCATCGGTTCCGCGGGGCTTGGGCGTGCGCCGTCCGCCGTCGCGCCGGGACGGGCGCACCGCCATCTGACGCTTATCGAAATCGATCGAGATCATATGGGTACGCAACTGTTCGAGGCCGAGCAGGCCGTGCGCGCCCATATGCGCCGCCTCCAGCGCGGGCGCGTTGAACGCGCGCCCTTCGCGCACCGGACCCATCGTCAGCGAGGGGACGATGACCGTCGCCACCTTCGTACTGCCGGTCATCGTCGTCACCGTGACCTGCGGCCCCGGCGACAATCCCAGCGTCCCGGCAAGCTGACGCGAGACGACCGAGCGTTCGGCGCCGGTATCGATGATGAAGGGCTGCGGCCGGCTGCCGTTGATCGAGACCGGCACGGTCATGCGGTTGGCCAGATCGCCGAGCGCCATCGTGCCGCTCGCATCCTCCGGAGCCACGCCCGCAGGCGCCGCCGGCGGCGCAGTTTCCTGTGTCGCCGCAGGGGCCGCGGCGAACGCGATCAACAGGGGCGTCAACAGGCGGAGCTGCATAGCCCGTGCATGATACGCCTGTTCATGCTGCGCAGCAAATGTCGTTGGTCGAATCGTCGGCGCGGTTGGCAGCCCCCTAATCGAGCCGCATCGCCTCCGCCGCCAGCGTCTCGGCTTCGATCAGCATCGCATCCTCCGCGGCCCCCTGCGCCACGCTTTCGCGCCCGATCATGATCAGCACCGGCACCGCCATCGGGCTGACGCGGTCGAGATCGACATGCTCGATCCTGTCCGCGGCGGTATCGAGCAGATGCGCGAGCCGGCCGACATCGGTCATCCGCGCGCGAGCGTCGGCCCAGGCCGCCTTGAGCAGCAGATGATCGGGCTCGTATTTGCGCAGCACGTCGTAGATCAGGTCGGTCGAGAAAGTGACCTGACGCCCGGTCTTCTTCTTGCCCGGCTGCTGCCGCTCGACCAGCCCGCCGATGATCGCGACCTCGCGGAACGCGCGCTTGAGCAGCGCCGAACCCTGCACCCAGTCGACGAACTCATGTTCGAGGATGTCGGGTGAGAACAGCGGCGCGGGATCCTCGATCTTCTCCAACCCGTAGACCGCCAGCGCATAGTCGTTGGCGACGAAGCCGACCGGCTTCAGCCCCAGCGCCTCCATCCGCCGCGTCACCAGCATGCCCAGCGACTGGTGCGCGTTCCATCCCTCGAAACAATAGGCGACCATGTGATGCCGCCCCTCATGCGGAAAAGTCTCGACCAGCAGCTTGCCCGGCGCCGGGAGCCGCGAGCGGTACGCCTGCACTTCCAGCCATTCGCGCACGTCCGCCGGGAAGCGCGCCCATTCCGCTGGCTCTGCGAAGAAGCGCCGCACCCGCGCCGCCAGCGTCGAGGTAATCGCCAGGCGCGCGCCCATATACGACACGAACCGCGCATTCTTCGCCGTCGCGCGGACGATGATGTCGGTGACCTCGACCCGCTCGACCTCCAGCGCCATCCCGGCGAAGGTGAAGGTGTCGCCGGGTGAGAGGCTCGCGCCGAACGCCTCCTCGACCTTGCCCAGCCGCCGTCCGTTCCTGAAGCGCACCTCCAGCATCGGCGCTTCGACGATAATCCCGGCGTTCAGGCGATGCTGCGCGACGAAAGCGGGCTTGGTCACCCGCCAAAGCCCGTCGCGGTCCAGCGTCAGCCGCTTGAACCGGTCATAGGCGCGCAGCGAATAGCCGCCGTCGGCGATGAAGTTCAGCACATGGCCGAACACCTCTTCGGTCAGCGCCGAATAGGGCAAGGCGCCCTGCACCTCGCGCAGCAATTCCGCAGCATCGAAGGGCGCGGCGCAAGCGAGCCCCATGACATGCTGCGCCAGCACGTCGAGCGCGCCGGGGCGGAAGATGTCGGGATCGAGCTCGCCCGCCTCGACCGCATCCAGTGCTGCGCGCGCCTCCAGATATTCGAAGCGGTTGCCCGGCACGAGCACCGCCTCGCTCGGTTCGTCGAGCCGGTGGTTGGCACGCCCGATCCGCTGCAACAGGCGCGAGCTGCCCTTGGGGGCGCCCATCTGGATGACACAGTCGACATCGCCCCAGTCGACGCCGAGATCGAGGCTCGCGGTCGCGACCAGCGCGCGCAGTTTCCCGTCGGCCATCGCCTGCTCGGCGCGATGCCGCGCCTCGAGGCTGAGGCTGCCGTGATGCACCCCGATCGGCAGCTTGAGCTCGTTGACCTTCCACAGGTTCTGGAACACCAGCTCGGCCAGCCCGCGCGTGTTGCAGAAGACGATCGTCGTCTTGTGCGTCTCGATCTCGGCCATCACCTGCGGGATCGCATAGAGGCCCGAATGGCCCGACCACGGCACCCGACCCTCGGGCAGCAGGATCGCGACATCGGGGTCGGCGCCCTTCTCGCCGATGACCAGTTCGACCGCGTCGATCTCGCCATGCGGGGCCAGCCATGCGCGATAGCCGTCGGGATCGGCCACCGTCGCCGACAGCGCCACGCGGCGCATCCCCGGCGCCAGCGTCTGCAGCCGCGCCAGCGCCAGCGCCAGCAGGTCGCCGCGCTTGCCGGTGGCAAAGGCATGAACCTCATCCACCACCACCGTCTTGAGTCCCGCGAACATCAGGAAACTGTCCTCATAGGACAAGAGCAGGCTCAGCGATTCGGGCGTGGTCAGCAGGATCTGCGGCGGCCGGGCGCGCTGGCGGACCTTCTTCTCGTGCGGCGTGTCGCCCGTGCGGGTCTCGACGCGGATGTCGAGCCCCATCTCCTCGATCGGGGTCAGCAGGTTGCGCTGCACGTCCACCGCCAGCGCCTTGAGCGGCGAGATGTAGAGCGTGTGCAACCCTTCAGCCCGATCGCCCTGAGCCTGTCGAAGGGTCAGTTCGGCCAGCGTCGGCAGAAACCCCGCCAGCGTCTTGCCCGCCCCCGTCGCCGCGACCAGCAACGCGCTCTCACCCCGCGCTCCCGCGGCGAGCATATCGGCCTGATG
>DATIGZ010000099.1:0-10080 GCA_035481255.1 Sphingomonas sp.
CGGGCGCGACGTTGGAGAGCGCGCCGGGGATGCCGCCGGGGGCGTTGGCGCCGTCACGCGGTGCGCCGGTCCAGTTGCCCTGTTCAGCACGAACCACGGCGCCGGCCTTGTCGAAACTCTCGCGCGTCGCCTGACTCTCATCCAGATCGACATCGGCCTGGACTTCGGTGGTGAAGTTGCCGGCACCGAGTAGCGGAGTGAGTAGCTGTACGAGCTGCTGGCGATATTTGTCTTCGACGCGGCGCTGGAAATCGATGCGTGCGTCGCCCGCACTGCTTTCCTGTCCGGACTTGCTGAGCAGCGCGCCGGCCTGATCGACAATGGTCACCGCTTCGGCCTTCATCCCCGGCACCGAAGAGGCGACGAGGTTGACGATCGAGCGAACCTGCGCGTCGGAAAGCGTGCGGCCGGGCTGGAGCTTGACGATCACCGAGGCCGAAGGTGCGGCCTTGTCGCGCACGAACACGGTGGCTTCGGGGGTCGCCAGATGCACGCGTGCCTCAGCGACGGTGTCGATTTCGCTGATCGAGCGGGCAAGTTCGGTCTCGCGCGCCTGACGCAGGCGTTCGCCCTCGACCGCGCGCGACACCCCCATCGGCAGCTGGTCGAGCAGCGCATAGCCACCCGGCGCCGCCTTGGGCAGCCCCTGCCCCGCGAGCAGCATCCGCGCCTTGTGATAATCGTCCTCGGCGACGGTAAGCGAGCCCGCGCCGTCGATCGCATTGGGGATGCTCGCCGCGCCCAGCGCTTCGGCCACGGCGGCCTTGTCGCTTTCGGGCAGGCTGGCGAACAGCACACGCTGCGGCGGCGTCGAAAGCGCCATCCACGCGAGCGCGGCGGCGCCGATCAGGCCGACCATGAAGATCAGCGGCAGGCTGCGCTTGACCGCAGGCTGCGACAGGATCGAGCCCATCTGCTTGAGGGGGTTCGCCATGCCCGCGACAGCGGGGGTGGCGGGCGCGTCGGAGACGGAGAGTGCGTTGCTCATAGCGATCAGACCGGCATGCTCATGATGTCACGATAGGCGGTCAGGAGCTTGTTCCTGACCTGAAGCGTCGCTTCGAAACCGACCGACGCCTCCTGGCGGGCGAGCATCACCTTGGCGATGTCCACCGTCTCGCCGCGCTCATAGGCGGCGGAGAGTTCGCTCGCCTTGTGCTGCGCGCCGTTGACCTGCTGGAACGCGGTCTCGAACGTGTCGGCGAAGCTCGCAGGACCCGCTGGCTGCGCGACCGGAGTCGCCGCGGCACCGCTGGTCGCGCGCTGAAGCGCTTCGTTGCGCTCGAGGATCTGGGCGCGGAGCTGCATGACGCGATCGATACCGCCCGCTCCGCCCCCGACTGCCCCTACGCCGCCAATGCCGCTCATGCCGTGGCCCTCCGCGCGATGTCCTCACCCTGCTCCCGCGCCTTGGCGAGCCGATAGCGCAGCGTGCGCTCCGAGATGCCGAGGCGTTTCGCGGTTTCGATGCGGCTGCCGCCGCAGGCCGCCAGCGTCTCGCGGATCGCCGCGAATTCGCTGAGCTGGACGATGTTGCTGAGCGTGCCTTCCGCCTGCGCCGGAGCGGCGGCGGGGGCACGATCGAAGATCAGGTGATCGGCGGTGATCGCATCGCCGGGACAAAGGAGCAGCGCGCGCTGGATCACATTCTCAAGCTCGCGGACATTGCCCGGCCAGTCATGGCGCTGAAGCACGGCCAGCGCATCCTGAGTCACCCAGGGGAGGCGGGCGCGGTTGCCGGCATGACGCAGCACCATCGCCGAAGCGAGCGCGGCAACGTCGCCCGGCCGCTCGGCGAGCTGGCGCGTCGAAAGCGGGAAGACCGACAGGCGATAGTAAAGGTCGGCGCGGAACCGACCTTCGGCCACCTCGCCCTGAAGGTCGCGGTTGGCACACGCGATCACCCTCACGTCGATCTTTTCGGGCGTCGTCGCCCCGATCGGCACCACTTCGCGCTCTTGCAGGGCGCGCAGCAGCTTGGCCTGAAGCGCGAGCGGCATCTCGGCGACTTCGTCGAGCAGCAGCGTACCGCCGTTCGCCGCGCGGAAGAAACCCTCACCGGCAGCGTTGGCGCCGGTGAACGAGCCCTTCTGGTGGCCGAACAGCAATGCTTCGAGCATCGTCTCGGGCAGCGCGGCGCAGTTGACCGCGATGAACGGGCCGTCACGGCGGGTGCTGCCCAGGTGGATCGCCTTGGCCAGCACTTCCTTGCCGGTGCCGGTAGGGCCGTTGATCAGAACGGTGATGTCGGCGGCGGCGACGCGTTCGGCCAGCGCGTAGAGCGCGAGGCTTTCGGGATCCGCGGCGACCGGAGCGTGCGCGCCGCGCAGCATCGCGCTGGCGAAACCGCTGGCGATGGCCGCATCCTCGGGACCGAAGCTCAACCGCGCGGGGTTGCCGTCATGGAAGGGGATCGCAGCGACCGGCCCCTCGGCCAGCACCAGCGTGCGCGCCGAAACCGGCGGCGCCTCGCCCTCGACGATCATGAACAGATCGCCCGGCATCGGCTTCACCTTGTCGGCCGCACCGATCGTGAATCCCTGCGCACGAAGCGACGAGACCAGCGCATAGTGCTGCCGAAGTACCGCGGCTGACGGAAAGATCGTCTGCATTCATTCCCCCTGTTGGGAGCGTGATGCAGGATTGATGGTAAACGAGTTGTAAACCATCCGGCAAAAAACAGCCGAACCGGCTCCAGATTGCCGCGCGCGCCTCTACGCGTACGCGCGTAGGCCGTTCAGGCCGTGGTTCAGAAAATTGCTTAATCCCCGCCTCAGCCTGCCGTTTGACCCCTGTGGCGGCTCGAGCTCCTTCGCATTCAGGGGGGTAAGCGAGGACGCCGGACTGAACGGAGACAAGACATGACTGTTATCGGAACGAACATCGCGAGCCTTCGCGCCGCGAATGCGTCCAAGCTGGCTTCGTCGTCGCTGCAGACCGCCATGGAGCGTCTGTCGACCGGCAAGCGGATCAACAGCGCGAAGGACGACGCAGCGGGCCTCGCCATTGCGAGCCGCATGACCGCACAGGTCAAGAGCATGAACGTCGCCATCCGCAACGCGAATGACGGCATCTCGCTGGCTCAGACCGCCGAAGGCGCGCTGGGCGAAGTCACCAACATGCTTCAGCGCATGAAGGAACTGGCAACCCAGGCTTCGAACGGCACGCTCAGCCCGGGCGATCGCTCGACGCTGCAGGCCGAAATGACGCAGCTCATCGAGGAAGTCGGCAACATCTCGAAGACCGCCAACTTCAACGGCGTCAGCCTGCTCGACGGCAAGACCGGCGACGTGCGTCTGCAGACCGGCATCAACGCCGGCGAGACGATCTCGATGTCGATGCTCAACACTTCGTCCGAGAAGCTCGGCCTCAAGGTCGGCGTCGAAGGCCCGGTGACCGGCACCGTGACCAACACCGCGATCAAGAAGAACGAGCTGCAGATCAACGGCACCTGGATCGGCGCGAGCGTCGACACCAACGGTGACGCCAGCAGCGCGATCGCCGACAAGGTGACCGCGATCAACGCCGCGACCAGCGAGACCGGGGTGACGGCCGCTGCGCAGACCAAGGCGACGCTGACGATGGTCGGCGCGACCAAGGCCACGACCGGCACGCTCAACATCAACGGCAAGGCGATCGATCTTTCCGATGGCGCGGTCGCCGACGTCACCGGCCCGCCCGCGGTTCCCGGCTACTACGACCTCGACCTGCTCGTCACCGCGATCAACGGCACCAGCGGTGTCGGCGTCACCGCCGCGCTGAACGAGGCCGGCACCGCGATCGAACTGACCAGCACCGCCGATGTGGTGTTCAAGGCCGACACCGCCGACCTCGCGAAGTTCAAGGTCCGCGCCGAGGGTGCGTCCGCCGATCTGACGATGACGGACGACGAGGACGCCACTGTCGCGCTCAACCAGGTCGTGCTGACCGCGGCCGCGAACGAGACGATCATCGTCGGCGGCGAGACCGCGGCGATGGCCTCGATCGGCCTGACCGCGGCCTCGGCCAAGGGCAGCGACCTTTCGATCGCGACTCAGGACGACGCCTCGGCGGCGATGGCCGTGATCGATGCGGCGCTGACCGAAATCTCGGCCGGCCGCGGCGATCTCGGTGCGGTGCAGAACCGCCTCGAATCGACCGTCGCCAATCTGACGACCACGACCAGCAACCTGTCCGAAGCGCGCAGCCGGATCGAGGACGCCGACTTCTCGGCCGAAACGACCACGCTCGCCAAGGCGCAGATCCTGAGCCAGGCATCGACCGCGATGCTGGCGCAGGCCAACCAGTCGCAGCAGGGCGTTCTGTCGCTGCTTCGCTAAGCGTGTGCCGGTCGGGGTGTCACCCCCCTGACAGGCATCACGGCCGGTCTCCCTCCTCTTCGGAGGAGGGGCATGCAAGGAAGCCCCGGTGGTCGCGAGACCGCCGGGGTTTTTCTTTGCCGGCGCCGCAAGCGGGTAGGACCGGTTTGCCCGCGCGCCTTACCCGTTGGCTCGCTTGCTGACCCGCGCCCGGGCCATCCATCATCGCGCCGCCAGCGCCGGAACAACGCCCGCGCACCCTGCAGGAGGATTCCGATGTCTGTCCGCTCGCTTCTCTTCATCTCCCTTTCGGTGTCCGTGGCCGGTGCCGCGCTCGCGCAGATCGAAAACGATCCCAAGGAAAAGGAAGTGATCGAGACCGCCGCGAGGCCGGACAGCTGGTTCGTCGAGCAGGTCGGCGGCAAGCGCACCATGCTGGATGGCCAGACGCTTGACGTCAGACTCCAATACCGGCTGCAACAGGGATATCAGGCCGACGAAGCCGAGGCGAAGGCGAAGCCCGCCGACACACCGCAAATGACCGTCGATCAGGCCTTTGCCGACCCCAAGATCGTCGCCGCGATCCGCGCCGAGGCCAATCAGGAATGGATCCGGCAAACCAATCCCGGCCCGGCGCTGGCATCCGTCAGCGACGCGCAGGCGGCCTCGCGCGCGGGGCAGCCGATCCGCGTGCGCATCTATCGCCCCAAGGCCGAAGGGGCGTTGCCGGTGCTGGTCTATTATCACGGCGGCGGCTGGGTGATCGGCAATATAGAGACCATCGACCGGTCGATGCGGCTGCTGGCCGATCTCGCCAAGGTGATCGTGGTGTCGGTCGACTATCGTCTCGCGCCGGAACACCCCTACCCCGCGTCATGGAATGATGCGGAAGACGCGTTCGACTGGACCGTCGCCAACGCCGCCGGTCTGGGTGGCGACAAGGGGCGTATCTGCGTCGGCGGCGACAGCGCGGGCGGCAACATGTCGGTGGTGGTGACCAGCCGGACACGCAAGGCCGGCAAACCCGCGCCTGCCTGCCAGCTTCTCTACTATGCGGCGGTCGACAACCGGCCGGTACCGGAGATGCGCAAGGACTATCTCTCCGCGCGGCTGTTCTGGCAGGGCTTCGGCCTCGACGTGCCGTTCACCGAATATGTCCATCGCGCGGTATTTCCGGGCATGAACCTGTCACAGCCCGAAATCTCCCCGATCTTCGCCGACGATATCGCGCGGATGCCGCCGACGCTCGTCGCCGCGGCCGGCTTCGACCCGCTGCGCGATTCCGACCGCGCCTATGCCGCGGCGCTCAGGAAGGCCGGCGTGCAGACCACGTATCTCGAATATCCGTCGCTCAGGCACGGCTTCCTGCAGCATACGCGGGTCACGGCCGAGGCCGACCGGGCATCGCGTGAGACGGCGGTGGCGTTCGGCAAGCTGGTGCGGGACATCCGACCCAAGCGCTAGTCCTCGGGCCGCGTCCAGATCCACCCGCCGACGATTGCGGCCGCGGCGATCGTCACCAGCGGCCAGGGCATGGGTGAGAAGACCAGCGTTATCGCGATGCTCACTGCAAAGGCGATGCCGGCAGCAACCTTGCCGCCACGGCTGATCGCGCCTCTCTTGCGCCAGCGCGAGATGTGCGGGCCGAACTTAGGATGCTCGAGCAATTTGCGCTCGAGCCGCGGCGAACTGCGCGCGAAGCACCAGGCGGCAAGGATCACGAATACCGTGGTCGGCATCACCGGCAGGATTGCGCCGATCACCGCCAGTCCCAGCGATACGAACCCGGCGGCGAGATAGAGATGGCGACGCACAGCGGGGTGCCTAGCACGCGCCGCTGCGAATGTGTCGCAAAAAGAAGGGGCGGAAGCGGCCCCCCGGCACGCTTCCGCCCCTGCCCCCTATGCGGGTGCGGGCCCCCCGGCACCGCATCCGTCATCCCAAACGCCGCATCAGCCCTTTCTTGAGCCGGTCGTGCGCGCTCTTCTTGATTTGGCAGACGCGCGCGGCGCCGACGCCGAGCACCTGCCCGATCTCTTCGAGGTTGAGCTCCTCGACATAATATAGCTGGATCACCAGCTGTTCCTTCTCGGGTAGCTCAGAAATTGTTGCGATCAGCGCCTCGCGCTGGTCGGCATCGGCGAGCTGGTCAAACGCCGACGGTTCGTCGGACATGAACCACGGCCCCTCGTCCGAATAGACCTCGTCGATCGAATCGAAGCGCACCGCTTCCGCGCTCGCATAGTCGCTGCGCAGCTTTTCGACGGTAACGCCGAGCTTCGACGCGACCGCCGCCTCATCGGGCCGTGTGCCGGTTTCATCGGTCAGCGCGGTGATCGCGTCATTATAGACCCGCCGCCGCTTCATCGCGCCGCGCGTGATCGTCGCCTGCCGGCGCAGTTCGTCGATCATCGCGCCGCGCACGCGCGTCTGCAGATACTGATCGAAACTGACGAGACCGCGATCCTCGAAGCTCGCCGCCGCCTCGACCAGCGCGACGAGGCCGATCTGCACCAGATCCTCGACATCGATCAGGCTGCTCATCGATCCGTGGACGTGCCACGCCAGCCGGCGAACCAGCGGCATATGCTTGCGCACAAGGCCGTCCATGTCGCGCCTGGTCTCGCCGGTGCGGCCATAGGTCAGCGCGAATTCGTTGGGTGAGGGCTGGAAGTTCATGCGGGCAGCGCCTCCGGCGCACCGATCACCGCGACGACCTCGACCGACTTGTCCTCGGGCACTTCGAAGAAGCTCATCACAGGGGTATCCGGCAGACAGGTCTTGACCAGCTTACGGATCGCGATGCGGATCGAAGGCTGGACGACCAGGGCGAAGGGCTTGGCCTCGGCGACGAGCGGCTGCGCGGCACGCTGGAGCGCGTCGACGATACGGCGGCCAAGATCGGGTTCGATGGTGTGACGCTTGGCCGGATCCGAACGGATCGCCTGCCCGAGCAGGGCTTCGAGCTGACCTTCCAGCGTCATCACGCGCAACGGCTCGCGTACCCCGCACAGCCGCTGGATGATCAGCGGGCCAAGCTCCGGACGGATCATCTCGATGATCTCGTCGGCGTCGTGCGTCTTCTGCGCGGCCATCGCGATCGCGGCGGCGATGCGGCGGAATTCCTTGAGCGGGATGTTCTCGGCGAGCAATCCACGCAGCACCTGAGTGAGCGTCGTGATCGGCAGTGGGTTGGGCGAGAGCGAGGACACCAGCTGCGCGGCACGCTCGCGCAGGCCGTCGAGCAGCGCCTGCACCTCGTCCGGGCCGAGCAGGTCGGCGGCGTTCGAGATCAGCGCCTGATTGAGATGCGTCGCCATCACGGTACCCGGATCGACCACCAGCCATCCCTGTCCGGTCGCCGCATCGGCATCGGCGGGCGAGATCCACATCGCGTCGAGCCCGAAGGTCGGGTCCTTGGCGGGCTTGCCGTTGAGCGTGCCCACGGCCTGCCCGGTATCGAGCGCCAGCACCTCGTCGGGTGAGACGCTGTCTTCACCGATCACCACGCCGCCGACGACGACTCGATAGGTGAAGGGATTGAGATTGATGTCATCGCGCACCCGCACCTGCGGCACCACGAAGCCCAACTCTTTCGACAGCTGACGGCGTACCCCGGTGATGCGGCCCATCAGTGCGCCGCCACGGCGCTCGTCGATCAGAGGGACCAAGCCGTAACCGATGTCGATCATCACCTGCATGTTGTCGGTGACTTCGTCCCAGCCGATCTTCGACGGGTCGGTCGGTTCGAGGTCGATCACTTCCGGCGGAGCGGGCGGGCGCTTGCTCGCCTGATACATGCGCCAGGCCATATAGCCGGAGCCGGCGGCGGCGGGCAGGATGATGAAGGCGGGCATGCCGGGCAGCAGGCCGAGCAGACCGACGATGACCGCGACGGGGGTCCAGGTCTTGTGGCTGCCGAACTGGCTGCCGATCTGGCTGGTCAGATCCTGATCCTTGTTCGCGCTGACGCGGGTGACGATCGCGGCGGCGGCGATCGACAGCAGCAGCGCGGGGAGCTGCGCGACCAGCGCGTCGCCGATCGCCAGCAGCACATAGGTCTGCGCCGCTTCGCCGATCGACAGGCCGTGGCTGACCGGGCCGAGGATCAGGCCGCCGATGATGTTGATGAACAGGATCAGCAGGCCCGCGATCGCGTCGCCCTTCACGAACTTGGACGAACCGTCCATCGCGCCATAGAAATCGGCTTCGGTCGATACCTCGACACGGCGCGCCTTGGCTTCGTCGGGGGTGATGAGACCGGCGTTGAGATCGGCGTCGATCGCCATCTGCTTCCCGGGCAAGGCATCGAGGGTGAAACGTGCCGACACTTCGGACACGCGGCCCGCGCCCTTGGTCACCACGATCATGTTGATGATGATCAGGATCGCGAACACGAACAGACCGACGACATAGTCGCCGCCGATCATGAAGGTTCCGAACGCCTCGATCACATGGCCGGCGGCAGCTTCGCCCTCATGCCCGTGCCCAAGCACCACGCGCGTCGAAGCGACGTTGAGGCCGAGGCGGAACAGCGTCGCGAACAGCAACACGGTCGGGAAGGCCGAGAAGTCCAGTGGCTTCTGGGCATTCAGCGCCACCATCAGCACCGCAAGGCTGATGACGATGTTCATGATGAAGAAGGCGTCGAGCAGGAAGGTCGGCACCGGCACGACCATCATCGCGACGAGCACGAGGATGGCGACGGGCAGTGCGAAGCTCTTCAGCGCGGGGGCGATACCCCCCTTGAGTGCAAGTGCGTTCACGCGGGTTACGCTCCCAGTCTCGCGAGCATCATATAGGCAAGCTTGGCGGTTTCAGGCGTCGGCCGCAGCGGATTGACCGCGCGCTCGGCTGCTCCGTTGAACCGGCCAGCGGTCTGCAGCTGGTCCAGCGTGGCGAGCCATTTACGGTCCTGCCCGACGGCCTCGTTGCCCAGCACCACCTCGGCATCCGGGCCGAGCGACTGGACGAGCTGCTGGAACTTCGCGTCGAGCTGGCCCGAGGCGAGCCCCGTGGCGCCCGCCGAAGCGGCGCCCTTGTCGAGCTTGCCGGCGAAGCGCTCATAGATCTGACCGAGCGAACGCGGCGTGCCGTTGGACGAGAAGAAGACGTTGCGATTGGCGCGCGCCGCGGCGGGGAACAGGTTCGCCCCCGACTGGCCGGGATTGGCGTCCATCGCGCGCAGGAATTTGCGCGCGCCACCGATGCCGAGGAAGTGCGCCATATAAAGGTCGGTGCCGGTCGCTTCACGGCCCAGCGAGCTTTCAAGGCTGTCCTTGTTGTCGCTGGCATGTTCGGCGGCCATCAGCGAGGCTGTCTGGGGGTCGTTGCGCATCGACAGGATCGCCTGGCGCGCGGCGGGATCGCTGACGACGAAGCGGCCCGAAGACGTGCGGCGGATGCTGTCCGACGCCCAGCCCATGCCGTGCTTGTCGCCATGTTCCTTGACCACGCCGAGCCAGCTTTGCTCGATGAACTGGTAGAGGCCTGTGGCGCTCGAGGTGCGCGCACGCGCATTGCTGCGCATCCCGCTCTCGACCTGCGCCTGGCCGAGCAGATAGTTGAAGTCGATACCGGTCTTCTGGCTGGCCGCCGCAATCGCCGTGGTGACGTTCGCCTTGGCTCCGATCGAAGGTATAGTCATCGGACTCTTGCTCTTTCCCCCTGGGTGCAGGGAGTTCAGCAAGAGGCGTGCCATTTTTGTCGGGAGGGCCGCTCCAGCCCGCTCCCCCACCCGGCCACCCAGCGAAGCTACCCTATGGGTGGCCGGGTGGGGGAG